>NZ_VPDM01000015.1:0-82744 GCF_013417645.1 Acinetobacter sp. YH12236 | reverse complement strand
CAACGCCAGTTACAGTAGTCTTAACTGTGTCTTTGATACCCACGATTTCAACTTCTTCACCAACTTTGATGATACCAGTTTCAACACGGCCAGTTACAACTGTACCACGGCCAGAAATTGAGAATACATCTTCGATTGGCATCAAGAATGCTTGGTCGATTGCACGTTCTGGTTCTGGGATGTAAGAGTCAAGCGCTTCAACAAGAGCTACAACTGCGTCTTCACCGTATTGACCAGCTTCACCGTTCAGTGCAGCAAGTGCTGAACCACGGATTACAGGAGTGTCATCACCTGGGAAGTCGTAAGTAGAAAGAAGTTCACGAACTTCCATTTCAACCAGTTCAAGAAGCTCTTCGTCGTCTACAAGGTCGCATTTGTTCAAGAATACAACGATGTAAGGTACACCTACCTGACGAGAAAGCAGGATGTGTTCACGAGTTTGTGGCATTGGACCGTCAGTCGCAGCACATACAAGGATCGCACCGTCCATCTGAGCAGCACCAGTAATCATGTTTTTAACATAATCGGCGTGGCCCGGGCAGTCTACGTGAGCATAGTGACGAGTTGGAGAATCGTATTCTACGTGTGAAGTATTAATTGTAATACCACGTGCTTTTTCTTCTGGTGCAGAGTCGATTGCAGCGTAGTCTTTCGCTTCACCACCGAATTTTTTAGCACATACAGTTGCAATCGCAGCTGTTAAAGTTGTTTTACCATGGTCAACGTGACCGATTGTGCCCACGTTAACGTGTGGCTTATTACGTTCAAACTTAGCCTTAGCCATGTTCATCTTCCTTTGTAGATTACTCATGCAGTAAACCTGCATGAGTATTAGATTTTAACTATAAATTTAGTTAGGCAATATAGTAATCGAAAGATTACTCGTCGTCACCTTTTTTGCCGCCAGCTTGGAACTTAGCAATGATGCCTTCAGCCACGTTACGTGGAGTTTCAGCATATTTAGCAAATTCCATAGAGTAAGTCGCACGACCTTGAGACATAGAACGCATGTGAGTTGCGTAACCAAACATCTCAGAAAGTGGAACTTCAGCACGGATTGCTTTAGTACCGCCAGGAAGATCGTCCATACCTTGAACCATACCACGACGACGGTTTAAGTCACCCATGATATCGCCCATGTAGTCTTCTGGAGTTTCTACTTCAACTTTCATGATTGGTTCAAGAAGAACAGGATCTGCTTTCATGAAACCGTCACGGAAGGCATAAGAACCCGCCATTTTGAACGATAATTCGTCAGAGTCGACATCATGGTAAGAACCGTCGAACAATGTCGCTTTGATGCCAACTACTGGGTAACCAGCAAGGACACCATTCTTCATACGTTCTTGGATACCTTTGTCAACCGCACCGAAGAATTCTTTCGGTACTACACCGCCGACAACTTCTTCAGCGAACTCGTAGTCTTTACCAGATTCAGGGTCCATTGGCTCAAGACGTACGTATACGTGACCAAATTTACCTTTACCACCTGTTTGACGAACGAATTTACCTTCTTGTTCAACAGATTTTTTGATCGTTTCACGGTAAGCAACCATTGGTTTACCAATGTTTGCTTCAACGTTGAACTCACGTTTCATACGGTCAACGATGATGTCAAGGTGAAGCTCACCCATACCAGCAATGATGGTTTGACCAGATTCTTCGTCAGTACGTACGCGGAACGATGGATCTTCTTTCGCCAAACGACCTAAAGCAACTGACATTTTTTCTTGGTCAGCTTTAGTTTTAGGCTCAACTGCAAGTGCAATTACTGGCTCTGGGAATTCCATACGCTCTAGTGTAATTACGTGGTTTTCATCACATAATGTATCACCAGTCGTTGTATCTTTAAGACCTACACATGCCGCGATGTCGCCCGCACGAATTTCTTCGATGTCGTGACGGTCATTTGCGTGCATCTGTACGATACGGCCGATACGCTCACGTTTCATTTTCACTGGGTTATAAACCGGGCTACCCGCTTTAAGAACACCAGAGTAAACACGTACGAACGTTAAGTTACCAACGAATTTGTCGTTCATGATTTTGAACGCTAACGCAGCAAACGGTGCATCATCAGACGCTTCACGAGAACCTTCAGTTTCGTCTTTGTCGTCTAAGATACCTTTGATTGCTTCAACGTCAGTCGGCGCTGGAAGGAATTCAATTACTGCGTCCAACATACGTTGAACACCTTTGTTTTTGAACGCCGAACCACACATCATCGGTTGAATTTCGTTTGCAAGCGTACGCGTACGTAAACCAGCTACGATTTCTTCTTTCGTCAAATCACCTTCTTCAAGGTATTTGTCCATAAGCTCTTCAGATGCTTCCGCAGCTGCTTCAACCATGTTTGTACGCCATTCATTAGCAGTATCAACTAGGTCAGCTGGGATGTCGCCATATTCGAACTTCATACCTTGAGATGCTTCATCCCAGATAATCGCTTTCATTTCGATAAGGTCAACAACACCTTGGAAGTTTTCTTCAGCACCGATTGGAACAACGATTGGCACTGGGTTAGCACCCAAGCGAGTTTTCATTTGTTCAACCGCACGGAAGAAGTTCGCACCAGTACGGTCCATTTTGTTAACGAACGCAATACGTGGAACTTTATATTTGTTCGCTTGACGCCATACAGTTTCAGACTGAGGTTGTACACCACCTACAGCACAGTAAACCATACACGCACCGTCAAGAACACGCATAGAACGCTCAACTTCGATTGTGAAGTCAACGTGTCCTGGGGTGTCAATAACGTTAATACGGTGTTGTTCGAACTGGTTGCCCATACCTTTCCAGAAGCATGTTACAGCTGCTGAAGTAATGGTAATACCACGTTCTTGCTCTTGTTCCATCCAGTCCGTAGTTGCCGAACCTTCGTGAGTTTCACCTAGTTTGTGGCTCTCACCTGTGTAGAACAAAATACGTTCAGAAGTCGTTGTTTTACCAGCGTCAATGTGCGCTGAGATACCAATGTTACGGTAACGAGAAATTGGGGTTTGACGAGCCATGATTTCTTGCATTCCTAAATTTTGTTGTTTAAAACAGGACGCTTTAAGCTGCTGGGCAGCTTAAAGCGATTCGATGACAAAACAGCGAAAACTGGCTCATCATCCTCCTGAATAGGGGCTGTTTTAACCGCTTAGAAGCGATAGTGAGAGAAGGCTTTGTTGGCTTCAGCCATACGGTGCACATCTTCACGTTTTTTAACCGCTGCGCCTTTACCTTCAGCTGCATCAAGCAACTCGCCAGCAAGACGTAAAGCCATAGTTTTTTCAGAACGCTTAGCAGCAGCATCTACTAACCAACGCATAGCCAAGGCAGTACGACGGGATGGGCGCACTTCCATAGGTACCTGGTATGTAGCACCACCAACACGGCGTGCTTTTACTTCGACCATAGGACGAACTTTTTCAAGAGTAGTCTCGAAAAATTCAACTGGATCTACTTTAGATTTTTCTTGAACGCGGTCTAAAGCACCGTAAACGATACTTTCAGCAATAGATTTTTTACCATCTTGCATTACGTGGTTCATGAATTTAGCGATTGTTTGGCTGCTGAACTTAGGATCCGGAAGGATTTCACGAGCAGCGACTACGCGACGTCTTGGCATTTTAAAACTACCTATAAATATGACACTTCAGGTTAATCCAGCAGTAGCACAAAGTGTCGTGTGCATTCGCTGGCCTTACTACACGTCGCTTGAATTTTCACAAAATTAAATGCAGAAATCAGACAAGCGAGACGATAAAGGATTGCAGTTCTAGCGAACTAAGAGCTTAATCTCGAAAGATTATTTCTTAGGACGTTTAGTACCGTATTTAGAACGAGCTTGGTTACGATCTTTAACACCAGCACAGTCTAAAGAACCACGAACGGTATGGTAACGTACACCTGGTAAGTCTTTAACACGACCACCACGGATAAGAACAACACTGTGCTCTTGTAGGTTATGGCCTTCACCACCGATGTAGCTAGAAACTTCGAAACCTGAAGTTAAGCGAACACGGCAAACTTTACGCATTGCTGAGTTAGGTTTTTTAGGTGTAGTTGTGTAAACACGTGTACAAACACCACGGCGCTGTGGACAAGCCTTCAACGCAGGAACTTTAGATTTTTCAACTAAAGTCGTACGACCCTTACGGATCAACTGATTTGTTGTTGCCATGTGGCAATTCTCCCGTTAATAAAAAGCCCCAAAAAAATACTACTTTTTGAGGGCATGCAATTGTATGTCAAGATGCAAAATCGGTCAATATGCCGAAGTCAGGCAAAACACGATCGCATCTCGACTTTAAGCGTTTATTTTATGGCGAAAATCACTTATTTTTTCGATTTCGTGGCAGCATTTTTTGTAACATCTTCCGTAGTTTCCTTAGCTTGCGTTTGTTTGTCTGCAGTCTCGGAGTTTTCTGGATTGTTTGTATCCGTCTCTTCTTCAGCGGCTGCCTGTAACATTTCTGTGTCATTTTCCTGCAAGCCGAGCTCTTCTTCTAGGGCTGCATCTGCATCAAAAGAATCTTTTGGAATAGCCGGTTTTTGTTCCTGTCTAGCGTCGGCATGTTCAACCAGTTTATCGGTCAATTCATCCAGACCTTCACTGACCTTTTCATCTTTTTTCACTTCAGCTTCTTCCGGGCTCAAGCTTTCCTGCTCTTTCTTAACCAGTTTGACTTGCTTGATGGTTTGATTGCCTTCAATTGGGATTTCTTTATCCAGAATTGGCTTATCTTTATCAGCGGCTGAATGATCAAGATTTTCCATCAGCTTCGGGGTCGCCTGCTGGAGCAGGTCAACGGCTTTTTCATAGGCAGCATATGGCGACAAACCTAGATCCTGATGCTGCTGCAAATACTGACGAGCATGCGAGAATACTTCTTGAGCTTTCTGGTTCACATCATTCACAAAGCGATGGCTATAGACTGCACCAATCCCTGCACTTGCCAATGGAGTCAGTTTGGTTAGCTGCTCTAATAAAGACAGTTTCGGAAAATGGTTCATCCATTCCCACTTCATGCTGCCATCCTGATTACTGAGCCATTTTTTCAGTGTTTCTATATCATTGCTTGACCCGAGCATGGTCTGTAGCTGGGACAGGTCATGTGTCTTTAAGGTACTGCTCAGCGCTTTAAGCCCCATTAAGAGCGCCTGCTTTTCTGCAATCAGACTGAGATCAATCTGTCTAAAGATATGCTGTACGATTTCCTGATCGTCTTCCTTGCTCAGATCAAAACCATAAGAACGTCCTACTTGATAGATGGTACGCAGTGCCATCAATAAAGAAGCTGGAATATCAATCGCGGTTCCCAATACGCCAGTGACGCCACTTACAGCACCTTGTACTGTCGCCATCCATTTATTTTGTTCGGCAAACGCCTGAGAAATGCGTTGTGAACGCGTAGTATCCTGAGTCAGTTCTTCTAGATCCTTCGCCCCTGCTTCATTCAGGATGGCATCAACCGAACTCATCTGGTTGCTGAACTGATTCAGGTGATTATAAAAGTAGTCAGATACTTTGTCGGCCAACTGGGGAGAAACAAAATGCGCGACATTATTCACGGTATTAAAACGACGGCCCAGCAGCTGACGGGAAACATTTGGAAGATGTTCGCGTAGCATGTCTTTAGGATTTTCATATTTTTTTGAAGCAAAAGGGCTTTTGACTTTTGCCGAGCCATCAACAGCATGATCGGTATTGAAGGTTTTAGTCACAGAATCTGGTGCAACATGATTTAACAGTTCCAAACCTGTTGAACTGAACTTTTTCGCCACTCCAAAGGCATTCGAAATCAGACCATTAGATTGTTTATTATTAGCATTTACCATTTTTTACCTCAGCATGCACGTGCTTGTATTTGGTATAAATACTAGGTGTAGTCAGCATTTATCTCAACCTTATTCTGTTTCATTTAGTAAAAGCTCTACACAGTACTTTATAAACTCAACCTACTGTCACACGGCATAACATTTGCCATAAGATTTCAAAAATCTTTCTGCTATGATGTTCTGCATTGTGAAATAGGGGTCAGCGCTATATTTTGCTGTCTTATCAACGCCAAATATCTCCCGCTGCCCCAGAGATAAACTATAAGGATCTGTAGATGAAACGTGTTGTCATCACTGGTATGGGTATTAACTCGTGCATTGGTAATACATTAGAGGATGTGAATCACTCTTTACAAAACGGGATTTCAGGAACACGTTTTAATCCGACTTATGCTGAACTGAATTTCAAGAGTCATGTTAGCGCTGCTGCTGAACAGGATTTTGATGGTATTGACCGTAAGCTGAAACGCTTTATGGGCGTGTGCGCGATGTATGCCTATAATGCTGCTGTGGCTGCTGTTGAGCATGCGGGTTTAAAGCAGGAAGATCTGGCGAATAATCCACGTTATGGTATTGCGGGTGGTTCAGGTGGCAACTCGACAGCTTCTGTAGTAGAAATGACAAAATTGCTGGAAGAAAAAGGCGCACGCAAAGTTGGTCCATTCTTCGTACCACGTAACATGTCGAATACCATTACAGCAAACGTCGGTGTGGCATTCAAATTACAAGGGATTGCCCACTCGATTACCAGCGCCTGCGCAACTTCTGCCGATGCCATTGGTTATGCTTATAACCTGATTCAATTAGGCAAACAGGATCTAATGCTTGCCGGTGGTGGCGAAGAAGATCACTGGTCTCAAAGCCTGCTGTTTGATGCGATGGGTGCACTGTGCTCTAAATACAACGACACACCTGAAACAGCTTCTCGTCCATATTCAGCAGACCGTGACGGTTTCGTGATTGCTGGTGGTGGCGGTTTTGTGGTGCTTGAGTCACTGGAACATGCTCAGGCACGTGGCGCGAATATTCTGGCTGAGGTTGTAGCTTATGCAGCCAACTCTGATGGTGCTGACATGGTTGCTCCATCTGGCGAAGGTGCAACACGTTGTATCCTGATGGCTCTAGAAGAAGCCAAACAGCATGGTGTAGATAAAATTGACTATGTGAATACACATGGTACTTCTACTCCAGCAGGTGATGTTACTGAACTTAAAGCCATGGCACGTGCCTTCGGTGAAGGTCAGGTTCCTCCACTCAGCTCGACTAAATCTATGACAGGTCACAGCCTGGGTGCTGCAGGTGTACAGGAAGCGATCTACTCTATCCTGATGATGCAAAATGACTTTATTGCACCAAACATCAACGTGACTGAACTGGATGAAGGCGCAAAACCATTTGATATCGTACTTGAAAAACGTGACGCAAAATTGAATACTGTGATGAGTAACAGTTTCGGTTTCGGCGGCGTAAATGCTTGTCTCGTTTTCAAAAAATGGGAAGGCTAAGCCGCCCATTTTAGGGTGACTTGATGGATGCTCCTTCTGATGCTTTCTTGTGGGTAAAAGCATTACATATTATTGCTGTGGTTTGCTGGTTTGCTGCATTGTTCTATCTGCCACGGCTTTATGTCTACCATGCCATGAGCGAAGATGTCGTAAGTCATCAACGCTTTGAAATTATGGAACGCAAGCTGTATCGCGGGATTATGTGGCCAGCTATGGTCGCCACGCTGATCACAGCACACTTTCTGGTCGATTGGGGTGATGCAACGCGTCATTACCATGAAGCCTTATGGTTCTATCTGAAAGTCGGCTTGGTTGGCTTGCTGGTCATTTACCATTTGGTATGTGGTTATTATCGTAAGAAACTGATGGGAAATGCCCATTACAAGTCACACAAGTTCTGGCGCTTCTTTAATGAAATGCCAACGCTGATTTTATTTGCTGTGGTGATTTTAGTGGTGGTAAAACCTACTTTCTAAAATTCCCTAAAATAAAAAATCCCCGATTGATCGGGGATTTTTTATGTCTGCACTTTATTCTCCGGAGAGAATTTGCTGACGTTTACGAAGACGTGGTTTATACAAAGTATGATAGGTGGTAAACAGAATCACCAACCACAGCGGACTAATCATCAGTGCCTTCATGGTATCTGCTTCCAGACTTAAAATAACTAAGGCAAAGAACAAGAAGATCAACACCAGATAGGACATCCAGATTCCGCCCGGCATCTTGAAGGTCGAAGTGGCATGTTTTTCAGGTTGCTGTTTACGGTAACGGATATAACACACCATAATCAGCCCCCAGATACTGATAAACAGAATCACACAGAGTGAGCTGGCCAGCGTAAAGGCTTCCATCGTGTTCGGCACAAAATACTGGAAAGCTGCACCCGCCATAATAAAGGCACAAGAAAATAACAGACCTTTAGCCGGAACTGCACGACTTGAAAGCTCAGCCAAAGCCTGGGGTGCCTGACCATCACGTGCCAGCCCAAACAGCATCCGGCTGGTAGAGAACACGCCACTGTTCATGGAAGACATTACAGAAGACAGCACCACCAGATTCATGATAATGGCTGATACGGGAATACCCGCATGCAAGAAAAGAGTCACAAAAGGACTTTGATCAGCAGGAATTTCTACCCACGGCGTTACAGACATAATCACCAGCAGAGACAATACATAGAACAAGATGATCCGTGTAGGAATCGCATTCACTGCTTTAGGCAAGTTCTTTTCTGGATCCTTGGTTTCAGCCGCCATCGTACCCAGCAACTCTACCCCTACAAAAGCAAACATCGCAATCTGAAAACCAGCCAGAAAGCCCATTGTGCCCTTAGGGAACATACCATCATAGGCCCAGACATTGGTCAGGCTGGCAGCCGATCCACTTGGTGCCTGGAAGTCGCTGAAGATCATATATCCGCCAATCACAATCAGGCCCAGAATCGCCAGAATTTTAATCAGGGCGAACCAGAACTCGATTTCACCAAACAGCTTCACGGTCAGCAGGTTAATTCCCAGTACCAGCAATACACAGCCCGCACTGATCATGGCCTGTCCCATGGGTGTAAAAGCCATATCGGGTGGCAGCCAGAAATTCAGATAATTGATAATTGCCGCTAAGTCGGCAATACCGACCAGAATCCAGCCCAGCCAGTACGACCAGCCAATATAATAGCCAGCCCCCGGACCAATCAGGTCATGCGCCATATCAATGAAGGATTTATAGTGCAAATTGGATAACAGGATTTCCCCTAATGCACGCATCAGGAAAAAGAACATGGCTCCAATAATCATGTAGATAAACAAGATTGAAGGCCCTGCCAGTGCAATCGTTTTACCAGAACCCATAAACAGGCCTGTACCAATGGCACCACCAATGGCAATTAACTGCAAATGTCGGTTAGAGAGCTTACGCTGTAATTCACGGGGAGATGATGATGCATCATTTTTAGAAGAGGCTGTATTCATATTCAGTTCCTTTTTCACATCAGACCCTCGCTTATCTGATCGGATTTCTTCCTGAAATCCTGACTACAGATGCAGTTTCATTTAATGAATTAAATGATCAGGCCTGATGTGCTTACAAAATCAAGTTGGGAGATATAAAAATCTGAAGCAACTTAAGGGAGTGCTGCAATCACTGCAATTTCAATTAACCAGGCGGGATTCACCAGATCCGCCTGAATGGTTGCGCGTGCTGGTGTGCCACATCCTTCGAGCCATTCAATCCAGAGTGCATTGACGGTTTGAAAGTCTTCCAAGTTTTTAACAAAGAGCTGTGCAGATAACAGACGGCTTTTGTCTGTACCTGCCAGTTTAAGGAGTTGATCAATCTTCATGAGCACTTCACGCGTTTGACCACGAATATCCAGACTGGTGCTGTCTGGCACCTGCCCTGATAAATACACGGTTTGATTATAAATGGTGACAGCACTCATCACCTGATTGCTGTTCAAACGCTGAATATCTGCATGTTCCGTCATAATTTTATCCTCTCTTATTTCTAATATTTGTTTAATCTTTAGCTTTCAATCTGCACGGGCACACGTTGAGTAATGGCACACATCAGCTCATAGCCAACCGTACCCGAACCCGCGGCCACTTCATCAATCGGCAATACTGTGCCGTGTATGGATTGTCCCCACAGCACAACTTCGCTACCAATCTGCGCATCAGGTACAGAACCTAGATCAACCGCCAGCATATCCATACTGACGCGACCGACCGTTTGGGTTCGAATCCCATCTACCAAAACTGGTGTTCCAGTTTGTGTGATTCGCTGATAACCATCCGCATAACCACAGGCCACAATTCCAATCTGCATATCTTGCTCAACTATAAAAGTAGAGCCATAACCAATGCTGTCTCCTGCCCGAACCTGCTGAATCGCGATCAGTTCGCTACGCAGACTCATGGTCGGCTTTAAGTTCCAGTGATCAATCGTATGGGCGGGATAGTCAGGTGAGCTGCCGTAAAGCATGATGCCGCTACGTACAATGTCTGACTGTATATGCTGATGATGACGCAGAATGGCAGCACTATTGCTGAGTGAGGTTTTGCCAGGCAGATTTTGAATGGTTCCGGTAAAGACCAGCTGTTGATGTTCAATACCTTCCTGTCCAAGTCGCATGCCATCCGCATCAGAAAAATGCGTCATATGACTGATAGAGCGCACTTGCTGAATATTTTTTAATTCCTGCAAAGCGGCAGGATACTGCTCAGGTAAAAAACCGAGCCGATTCATTCCGCTATTCATTTTTAAAAAGACATCAAACTGTACGTCTGGTTGTAAGTCGACAAAGGTTTTTAACCATTCCAGTTGATGCTGGGCATGAATTGCAAAACTCATCCCATACTTGGCACAGTCGAATAAATCTTCAAGGCCAAAAATGCCTTCCAGCAACAATAAGGGCTTGTCACAGCCTAATGCACGCAAACGCTTTCCTTCAGTAAGATCCAGAAAGGCAAAACCATCGGCACTTTTTAATGCGGCATAAACTCGCTCAATACCGTGCCCATAAGCATCAGCTTTAACCACTGCAAAGACCTGGCTTTGAGGTGCACAGGAACGTGCAATCTGCAGGTTATGTTGCAATGCCTGTTGATGAATCACCGCATGTATTGGACGTGGCATAAATTTCTTCCCTGAAACTGATAATCCTTAAAAGCTTAAGCAACCTGCTGATAACGATTCAGCGACAAGCCTTCAGTGCTAATCTCAGGTGCTTGGCCCAGTACCAGATCACTGATCAGCTTTCCTGAGCCACATGCCATAGTCCAGCCCAGAGTACCGTGCCCAGTATTCAGGAACAGATTGTTAAAGCGTGTCGGTCCAATAATTGGTGTGCTATCCGGAGTCATTGGACGTAAGCCGGTCCAGAAACTGGCCTGCGCCATATCACCGCCCGGGAACAGGTCACGAGTGACCATTTCCAAGGTTGCACGGCGATCCTCATTCAGGCCCAAATTAAAGCCTGTCAGTTCTGCCATACCACCGACACGGATGCGCTGATCAAATCGAGTCAATGCAATCTTGTAAGTTTCATCCAGCACAGTCGATTGCGGTGCATGAGTCTGATCCACAATTGGAATGGTCAATGAATAACCTTTGACTGGATACACCGGCAGATCTAGATGCAGCGGCTTCAGGAAATCACGGGAATAGCTGCCGAAAGCTAGCACATATTTATCTGCGGTCAACACCTGACCATTGACCAGTACACCTTTGATCTGGTCGCCTTCAAACAGCAGTTTTTCAACATGCTGGTTAAACTTGAATTGTACGCCCATGCCTTTGGCGTAATTGGCCAGCGCATTGGTAAACAAGTAGCAATCACCGGTTTCATCATTTGGCAGATGCAGACCACCCACCAGTTTATCTTTGGCTTCTGCCAGTGCCGGTTCAACTTTGGCTAGCTGCTCACGATCCAGCAACTCAAAATCCACGCCGGTTTCTTTCAGCACTTCGATATCACGTTGCACTGCATCGAGCTGTGCTTCCTTACGGAAAATCTGCAAGGTTCCTTTAGAACGGTTTTCATAAGAGATGCCGATATCACGACGTAGATTACGTAAACAGTCACGGCTATATTCAGCGACCCGCACCATACGTTCTTTATTCACTGCATAATGTTGAGCATTACAGTTTTTGAGCATCTGGGCCATCCACTGTAGCTGCCACAGACTACCATCAACATTAATCGCCAATGGTGCATGATGCTGGAACATCCATTTCACTGCTTTAAATGGAATGCCAGGTGCTGCCCATGGTGTCGAATAACCAGGAGAAATCTGGCCTGCATTGCCAAAACTGGTTTCTTCAGCCGGACCTGCCTGACGGTCAAGGACAGTCACTTCTGCTCCCTGCTGCGCAAGATAGTAGGCACTCGTTACACCAATGACACCACCACCTAATACAATTACGCGCATGACATTACCCTCAATGACATTTATAGTTTATTTCACCAGTATATTTTTGGATCAATAGTGAATTTCACTGTTTTAAACTGATATATTCAGTAAATTCACTAGATTTTTCGCGTCATTTTTAAAAATTAAGGGAATAATAGATGCGCAAATTAGACCGCATTGATCGCATGATTTTAGATATCCTACAGCGCGATGGACGCATTGCAATCAGTGAACTCGCCTCTCAGGTCAACCTCTCCACCACACCCTGTTCCGAGCGAGTGAAGCGGCTAGAACGCGATGGAATCATCATGGGTTACCATGCCCGGCTCAATCCGGAAAAGCTGGAAAAGAACTTACTAGTATTTCTGGAAATCAAACTTTCTGCCAAATCGGGCGATGTATTTGAACAGGTCGCGCGTGACTTAAGTGAAATTCCTGAAGTGCTGGAATGTCATCTGATCTCGGGAGATTTTGATTACCTGGTGAAAGCCCGCCTAAAGGAAATGAGTGCTTACCGGCGTCTGCTTGGGGATTTATTAAAAAAGCTCCCCTCTTCTGCTTCCTCACATAGTTATGTGGTGATGGAAGAAGTAAAGGAAAGTTCATATCTGGATGTAGGAATCTAATTCTGACCCGAGTTCAAGTGGTAGACACAACAAAACCCCATAAGGGGCTTTGTTGTGAACCGTTTATCTGAATCAGATAAGTTTAAAATAAAATTTTATTATTTATATTGATGATTATTTAAAACTAGGCAGGAATACGTAGTACCTGACCCGGGAAAATATCATCCGCATTTTTCAGTAAAGGGCGATTCGCCTCGAAAATCTTGTTGTACTGATTGGCATCACCATAAAACTCTTTCGAAATTTTAGACAAAGTATCACCCGATTTAACCGTATAGAACTTACTTTCAGGTTCCGGATTCGCCACAGTCAGCTGGTCATCCACTTTAGCGACATGATCAACATTTCCTACCGCTAAAATAATCTTTTCACGATCCGCCTGACTTTGTACCTGTCCGCGTACGGTTGCCAGATCTGAGGTTGAGTTATAGCTGATCGACAATCCTGTAATTGGCAGTCCTAGGCTTTTGACATGACCTAACAACTTATTTGCTATTTCCTGTGCAGAAGGTTCAGCCGGTGCTGCCTTAGGTGCAGCTGCAGGCGCTTGCTGAGTTGCTGCAGGTGTTTGTTGTGGCTCCGCAGCTGCAGTGTTCTTTTTACCAATGCCTTTTACAAAATCAAAAAGACCCATAGTGGACTCCATTCTTGTTATTCATCAGATCATTCTTATTTGTACAAGGAAAGCAGCAGATACAAAGTTAGTCATTGGTAAGCAAAAGGTTATCGATTGTAAAATCACCCTATATCTATTCTACAGGCACAAAAAAACCACCTTGCGGTGGTCTTTAGGTTCAGCAAAGCTGAAAATCAGCATTAACCAAGTTTTTTAGTAACATAGTCAATAGCAGATTGAACAGTTGTGATTTCGTTAGAATCTTCATCAGGAATAGTGATGTCGAAGTCATTTTCGAAAGACATAACAAGTTCAACTAGGTCTAGAGAGTCAGCACCTAAGTCATCCATGAAAGATGCTTCGTTTTTAATCTCTTCGACTTTGATACCAAGTTGTTCTGCAACCGCTTGTTTAACGCGTTGTTCGATATCGCTCACAGGAATTCTCCTCATTGCTTGTGGCGTTTTTAATGCCGTTAGTTTAATTGAATCTATAAAATTTGGAAAGTTAATACATGTGCCGTTTAGCTCATGTATAAACCACCATTAACGTGAATGACTGTACCTGTAATGTAACTGGCTTTGTCCGATGCCAGGAAACTTACGGCATTCGCGATATCTTGTGGATCACCTAAACGGTTTAAAGCCACTTGATCACTCATTTTTTTGCGAATTTCTTCACTTAACTGTTCAGTCATTTCAGTTGCGATAAAGCCAGGTGCAACAGCATTGACTGTAATCTGACGACTACCCATTTCTTTAGCCAGACTGCGACCAAATGCTTCAATACCTGCTTTGGCAGCTGAATAGTTCGCCTGACCTGGGTTAGCAAAATGCGCCACCACAGAACTGATATTAATGATACGGCCGAAACGCGCTTTGGTCATACCTTTCAACACACGTTTAGAAAGACGATAAACAGCTTTCAGATGGATATTTAAAATATCATCCCAGTCGTCTTCCGACATACGCAATAACAGATTGTCTTTGGTAATACCGGCATTATTCACCAGTACCAGCACAGGACCATAGTTTTGCTCAATATCGCTGACCAGTGCATCAATCGCAGCACCATCACGTACATCTAAAACTTTACCGGCACCATGTTCAGCAAATTGTACGTTAAGTTTCTCTGCACCCGCTTCAGAAGTTGCAGTACCTACGACAAAATAACCGTCTTGAATTAATTGTTGTGCAATTGCAGCACCAATGCCGCGGCTTGCACCTGTCACCAAGGCAACTTTACGTTCCTGTGTCATGCAATTTTCCCTTCTGCCACCAATACGGTGTTAAGCGCATCTTCCAGACGAGATTGAGTATCTAATGGAAGTGCTTTTTCGATATTTGGTAAACGTTTTGCCATATTGGCCAGTACATTACCTGGGCCACATTCTACAATGTACTCAACGCCTTCATCTTGAAGGAATTGTAGTGTTTTAGTCCATTGTACTGACTCATACAGCTGCTCAGTCAAAGCCTGACGAAGCTCACTCACGTCCGCAGCTGCTTTTGCGCCTACATTTTGTAATACAGGTATGCGTGGCATCTCAATGGCAGTTTGTTCCAAAGCTGTTGCGAACTGCTCAGCGGCAGGTTTCATCAGTGAACAATGTGAAGGAACTGAAACTGGCAGTGCAATCGCTTTACCGCCATTTTCTTTGGCCAGTGCCATCACGGCTTCTACACGTTCTTTATTACCGGCAACTACGACTTGCCCCTGAGCATTATAGTTGGCTGCTTCAACTGAACCTTCGCCTGCTGCTGTTGCTTGTGCACAAAGCTCGATCACTTTGGCATCATCCAGACCCAGAATCGCTGCCATTGCACCTACGCCTTGAGGTACAGCAGTTTGCATCAACTTACCACGCAGGTTCACCAGCTTGACTGCATCACTCAGACTTAAAGCACCCGCTGCAACTAACGCGCTGTATTCACCGAGTGAATGGCCCGCCATATATTTTGGTGCTACCCCACCCAGCTCTAACCATACACGCCATAATGCGATGGATGCTGTTAATAGTACCGGTTGAGTAAATTCGGTTTGATCCAGACCTTCACCCGTCTGTGCAATCTGCCACAGATCAAAACCCACCGCTTCAGATGCTTCAGCAAATGTATCGCGGATACCACTAAACTGTTCTGCAAGTTCAGCGAGCATGCCGACTTTTTGTGAACCCTGACCTGGGAACACAAATGCAGTTTTAGTTGCTTGAGCTGCTTGTTCGAGTTGTTTAGCAGACATAAATAAAATCCTTTCATTCAAGAGGTGCGAATCTTTTCTTAGACCTAAAATTGGCCGATCAGATCACCTTACCCATTGTGGAGCGCAATTTAACACGTAATTTTGGCTTGGGTAATTGCCAAATACAACAAAAACCGCGACTTCACATGATGGCCGCAAAACCTGAACATAAAATCAGGCATAAAAAAAGGGAGCTTAACGCTCCCATTTTTTCTACTAAGCTTTAACGCTTAATACATCATCAATTATTCAGCAGATGCTTTAGCGAATAATTGACGACCACGGTAGATACCATCTTTAGATACGTGGTGACGACGATGAGTTTCACCAGTAGTTTGGTCTACAGTTAATGCATTCTCAGTTAAAGCGTCATGTGAACGGCGCATGTCACGGCGAGAGCGACTTTTACGGTTTTGCTGAACGGCCATGATGGCTCCTTACAAATATCGAAAAAATGGATCAGAACAAATTCGATTGTCTTATACGCATGAGTATAACACAAAAATTAGTTAAGTTTACCCTTCAAAGCTGCCAAAACTTCAAACGGATTATCCCGTTTTTCTTCAACAACTTCTTCTGCGGCAGGTTGATGCTTATGCTCACAAACGTCATGCTTAGGAGACAGCGGCATCAACAATAACAATTCATCTTCTATCAGTGCGAGTAAGTCAGCGGTGGCAGGTGCATCATATGAACCCTTCGTCGTTGCTTCACTTTCACCTAAGACGATGAAATCAGCATCCTCATCCAAGCGCTCTATCAGTGACTCATCATCCACAAGAGCTAGATGAAAATCTGAAACGAGTTCGATTTCAACGGTCTCCAGACAACGCTGGCATTCCATTGGAACTTTCGTTTCAACATGACCATCCAACCATGCAATGCGATGATAGGCATCCATTGATAGCTTACAGTCTATGTTAATCAATTGATCATCAATTGATCCAACAGCTTCACGAGCAATACGAACAAAGCGGGATAAAGGCAGTTGACCTGACCATTTAAAGCCCTGTTCAGCCCATTTAAACGGCTCAATCTGTGCCGGAAAGGTATTTGCTGACATAATTAAGGCGGCAATTCTACAAATTCATCAGAACTCTGTCAAAGATTAAGATACAATTTTGTACTTATTTTTAGACAGACCAATTGGGTAATTTCAGTCATGCATCTGTTGCAGCCGCAAACAGAAGTGAATGTTTCATCACTCGTTAGCACACTTTCAACCTCCGATTCTGACAGCTCACTACAGCAAGTGCAACGCTTACCGTGGGCGAATTTATCCTCAGAAGCGGAACAGGTTGATTGGCTCATCTTACACTTTAATCACTGGTTTTCCCACCTAAATGTCACTTTAGTCCGTGGTGAGTTTGAACCGGAGTATTTCCCGGCAACAAAAGATAGCCCTGCCCGAATTCAGTTTGCGCATGGCTTCTTTAATAGTGCCCTGCATGAAATCAGCCACTGGACCATTGCCGGTGACAAGCGTCGTCTGCTGCCAGATCTGGGCTACTGGTATGCGCCAGATGGTCGCACCAAGGAACAGCAAGCATTATTTGAGCAGGTCGAAATCAAGCCACAAGCGATTGAATGGATGTTTTCCAAAGCATTTGGCCGTAAGTTCCGTGTGTCCCTGGACAATTTAACCGGCGATGGTGGCGATGGCTCCAGCTTTAAAGATAATGTTTATGCTCAGGTACAACGCTATTTTAGTGGTGAAGCCAAACTGCCACGTGATGCCAAACGTTTCATTGATTGTATCTGTGTCTGCACCCGTGCGGGCAAAAGTTTACAATCTGATGAATTTCAACGTGAAATGCTTGATTAAATTACACAAATCTACCTGTTTGTCATTGTTACTTTATACAAAGGCATTTCATAATAAGTTTAGGGCAGGTTGGGAGGAATATTTATGCTGCATTTACGTGTACACCCGGATAATCCGCAAGCTCGTCTGATCAGTCAGGCAGTAGAACGTATTCGTGCCGGTGATGTTGTGGTTTATCCGACCGATGCAGCCTATGCGATTGGCTGCCAGATCGGGAATAAACATGCGATGGAGCGAATCGCACAGATTCGTGGTCTAGGACCTAAGCACCAATATGCCATTATCTGCTGTGACTTATCCGATCTTGCGACTTATGCCAAAGTCGACAATGCCGTCTATCGTTTGCTGAAAAATAATACACCTGCTGTGACCACGTTTATTCTTCCGGCAACCAGCGAAGTGCCTAAACGTTTAATGCATCCAAAGAAAAAAACCATTGGTTTGCGTATCCCTACCAATCCTGTGTGTCAGATGCTGCTTCAAGAGCTGGGCGAACCGCTGCTCACTTCAACGCTCATCCTGCCAGACCAGACGGATCCTTTAGATGATCCTTATGACATTGAAATGCAGCTTGGTAAGCGTATTGATGTGTTTATCGACAGTGGACTAGGCACATTAAGTACGACTTCTATTGTGGATTTATCAGGAGATCAGCCTGAAGTGATTCGTCGTGGTGTTGGTGATGTCAGTGCTTTTGAATAAATAAAGCTGCTTCTAATGAAGTCTCAGAAGAAAATAAAATGGATTTGTTTTATATCCTCCTGAACCTGAATGAATTTCCTGCCGATCATCTGATCTATGCTGAATTGCCTTGGACACTGGAATCCAAGGCAATATCTATCGATAAAAATTCCAAGCCAGAATTAAATCTGAATATCAACAATATTGAATACTCATACTTTCTTGAGATCGCGATGGCAAGAAAACTTCTACAAGTTTATTCAACAAGCAATGTTTGTCTGGCAGCTACCTGCCAACGTATCATCGAATATGTATTGCGAGAGCAGAATTAAAATAACCTTATCACGCATGCCAAGATTTAATAGCTCGCTGCACGCTCCTGAGTAGATGTACTGACCGCTGGTGCAACCGAAGGAACCTGATTATTCAAACTTGGCATTGGGGGTAACGGATCACCTTCTTTATAATGTTTTAACTGCAAGAAGTTTGGACATTCCGACAGTTTTTGCTGATGAGTTGCAAGTTCAGCACCAAACCTGTTTTTGACTGAAACATGAAAAGTGATTTGATCCTCTTCAAGCACATTCAATAACGCAGTCCGGGCTGTGGATTCCATAGTCCTAAAAGAATCAATAGAATTACAGCTCATGGTTTTGACCATTGCAGTAACACCGTCGGGTAAATCTTTGCCCGTATAAAGCGTATTACGCATATAGAAACGAATATGAGGATACTGGTCCAGTACGCTAAAATCCAGTTTCATGGCCTGCATCACTGGTTTGGCCTGCTCGACAAAGCTGGAAAAGCCGCCAGACTTCAGATTGGTACGCATTTCATTTTCAAGCTGCATGAGCTGATATTGAGGATAGCCCCAGAATACCCCTAAGCCGATGACGCCGATTAACACAAGTATGATTGGCATTTTTATAATTAACCTGATCTATGATTGTTATTTATCAATATTTTTTTGGCTATATTAGTTTATTTTTTAGGCGATAGATAACTATTTTTTCTTATTTTTATCACATATTTCCTGATGAGCTTTAACTCAGTCACTATTTAATAGGTGTTGAGAATCTTTTAAAAATTCTCTATATGAAGTTACAGTTTCTTAAGCCACTCAGGCTATATTGTATTTAATTTTAGCTAATATGCTGTTTAATATCAGACTTGTGCGTTTTACCCAATTAAAAAAATAAAATTTCCCCTTAAATAAATATGGATTTTTTGCTTTTGAATGCATATCTATTTTATTTAACGACAATTTTCCAGTACAATGCCAACTACTAAATTATGTGCTTTTTCTCCTGACAAGAGCTCGGGGAATAAGCCATTTCATGCCTTTGAAAATTCGCGTGGCTTATAATTGTAATGACTCAAATGCCCCATAACGCTATGGAATCTGCTCCAAACATCCGGGTTCTGGATGAATGGCAAAATACGATTCCAGAGGATCTGTATATTCCTCCAGCAGCGTTTGAAATTCTGTTAGAACATTTTGAAGGCCCCCTCGACTTTTTAATCTACCTGATCCAGAAAAATGGTTTTGACCTGTTACAGGTTGATATCGCGCCCATTGCCTCCCAATATCTGTCCTATATGGATGCGATGAAATCCCTGAATATTGAACTAACCGCGGATTATATGGTGATGGCTGCTTTACTGGCCGATCTCAAATCTCGTTTATTGTTACCTAAACCGAAAAGCGTGGCTGCGGTTGAACAGGATCCAAAACAAGACCTGATTGAGCGCCTGGAAAATTATTTACGGATCAAGCAGGCTGCAGAACGTCTGGGTCAGATGACGATTCTGGAACGTGATACCTTTGAGACCAATGTTCACTTAGGCGAGTTTATCCAACCCAATGAAGGCCATAGTGCTGATCTGCTGCGTGATGCCTTGCTTTGCGTCTTTAACCGTCCTGAACCGGTCATTCATCAGGTGCAACAGGAGCCTGTTTTACTGGAAGAACGGATTGCCTATATTGAAAGCTGTCTGGAATCCGGTGAAGTCTTGTCTTTTGATAACTTACTCAAGCCAAGTCAGGGACGCATGGGTGTAGTCGTGACCTTTATGGCCGTGCTAGAACTTACCCGCCAGCAAAAAATTCAAATTATTGCCTCAGGCATTGAGGCACCGCTCGCAATTCAAGGAGCACACGTATGAACACAGAACACAATATCTCCTTGTCTGCGGAAGATAATCTGCATGAAATTCTGATGCAGCTGGAAGCCATTATTTTTGCCAGTGACTCCCCAGTTTCCTTAGCTCGACTGAAAGAAGCATTTCAGGATCGCTATAGCAAGCAGGAGCTGCGCCAGTATTTACAACAGCTTTCCATGCTGATGCATGGCCGTTCTATTGAACTGGTTGAAACTGTGCAAGGTTACCGTTTTCAAGTGCGTGTAAAATATCGTAATATTATTGCACAGACCTGGCCCGAGCGACCGACACGCCTGTCACCTTCATTACTGGAGATGCTTGCGGTGATTGCTTATCATCAGCCAGTGACCCGAGCTGATATTGAACAAATTCGTGGTGTCACGAATAACAGTCAGATTTTGCGTACGCTGTTTGACTGGAACTGGATTAAAGAATCCGGCTTTCGTGAACTCCCTGGAAGACCTGCGTTGTTAGTGACAACGCCACAATTTTTAAATGCGTTTGGCTTAAATTCTTTAGGCCAATTGCCTCCCCTGCAGGATGCCAAGGAAGCTTTTATGGCGCTCGATGCGAATGCACCGAAGTCATAAATAGGTGAACTGTTGAATAATTATTTCTAAGGTTATGCTGTCATGAGTGAAAAGTTGCAAAAGGTGCTTGCACGTGTTGGTTTGGGTTCTCGCCGTTATATGGAAGAAGTCATTGCCGCAGGTCGTGTGAGTGTGAATGGGCAGATTGCCCAAGTGGGTGAACGAATCGAACCGGGTGATGAGCTTCGCATCGATGGTCGTAAAGTGCAGTTCCAGATCGAAGACGAAATCCGTCGTCGTGTCCTGATTTACTATAAGCCAGAAGGCGAAATCTGTTCACGTAATGATCCTGAACAGCGTCCAACAGTATTTGACAACCTGCCATCAATTCAAGGCGATCGCTGGGTAATGGTCGGCCGTCTGGATATTAACTCGACCGGTCTGTTACTGTTCACAAATGACGGTGAACTAGCGAATCGTTTAATGCACCCATCAAATGAAATCGAACGTGAATATGCGGTTCGTGTCATGGGTGAAGTGACTCCACAACTGAAAAACAACATGCTGAAAGGCGTGGTGCTAGATGATGGTCCTGCGAAGTTTGAATCATTCTCTGAACTGGGTGGTGACGGGATCAACCGTTGGTATCAAGTTGTCGTGAAAGAAGGTCGTAACCGTGAGGTTCGTCGTATCTTTGAATCACAAGGCCTGAAAGTCAGCCGTTTATTACGTACCCGTTACGGTACCGTGATTCTGCCACGTGAACTTCGTACAGGTCGCTGGATTGAACTGGATAAACAGGATATCGATAACCTGACCAAATCAGTTGAGCTGAAACCGCGTCAAGGTACCGGCTTATTCGGCATGGCGAAACGTCGTAATGAGCGTATGCAGGAAAAACCAATGGCAGCGCGCCGTGGTGGTTACTTGCGTCAGCAACGCCGTGATACCGATGAGCAGCAGCCGCAATACAACAACCGTGAACGTCGCGATGATCAAGGCTTTGGTCGTCGTGAAAACCAGAATGGCACCCAGTTTGCACGTCGTGACAACCGTGAAGACAACCAGTTTGGCCGCCGCGAAAACCGTGAAGGTAATGCACCACGCGGTTTATATGGTGCGAATAAAGGCTTTAAAAAGTTCTAAGCTTTGAATAAGATAGAGTCACTTCGGTGGCTCTTTTTTTGCAAGAACAATAATAATGACAAACCAATATTATAAACCTATGTCTACTAAGACTAACCGGCTTTACGGCTTCTATATATTGATGCTGATCCATTTTATGCTGGTTCATTACAACATCTGGCAAAGAGCTGATCCAGAGCGCAGCCCTATCCCTTTTAGTGATTTTCATTTTATTCGTGATTTTAGTACGCATCCTTTGCAAGTGCTGGATCTATGGACCTGTATCCTAATCGGTTCCTCCCTCTTATTGGTTCTTGTCATCCATCTTATAAAAACATACCGGGCACTGGTCATTTCTGAGCATAGTATCTACTGGTTTCTCTTTGAGCATCCTTACCGCAAGGTATGTAAATTGAGTGAAGTTCAGCAGCTTGAATATATTGCAATTCCTCCCAATGACCAGCATCAAATGGTATTGCTCCGCTTACATACAGCGGCACAAAACTATGATCTTAATCTCAGTCAATTTAATATGCTAGACCAAAAATTAATATATGAGCAGTTGGCTCAGCGATTTCCTGAAAGTGAATTCCCATCATAAAAAATGCCCAGCAATGTGGACATTTTTTTATTTCGTGCTTTAGCAAGTTACTGCGGAATACCCTGGGGAATCGCACTTAGCAGACGCTTGGTATAGTCGTGTTGCGGAGACTGATACAGGTCATCTGAGTTGGCAATTTCCACCAGATCACCATGATTTAGCACCATGATCCGATCAGCAATATATTTCACTACTGACAAATCATGCGAAATAAAGATATAACTCAGACTAAACTCATCCTGTAAATCCTGCAATAAGTTCAGTACCTGCGCCTGTACGGATACATCCAGTGCGGACACTGATTCATCACAGATCAAAATCTCAGGCTTTAAGGTCAGACAGCGTGCAATTGCAATCCGCTGACGCTGGCCACCTGAAAACTCATGTGGATAGCGATAGAAGGCCTGAGCCGGTAAGCTGACCCTTTCTAATAAATCAAGTGCCATCTGTTTACGTTCTGCATCATCCTTGCCAATATGATGAATCTGCATCGGCTCCATCAGGATTTGTCCCACGGTAAAACGCGGATTCAGCGAAGCATACGGATTCTGGAAAATGATCTGAATTTTACGTTGATAGGCCGTAAACTCTTTTTCCGTCATCGACAAGATATCTTTACCCTGAAACAACGCCTTGCCGCCTGTGGCCTGCTGTAAACGCATCAATAGCAAACCGATTGTAGTTTTGCCAGAGCCTGATTCACCAACCAGTCCTAAGGTTTTACCTTTAGCCAGCTGAAAAGACACCCCTTTCACGGCCTGAAATTCATCTTTGCCAAATAGGCCTTTACGGCTATAGAAAGATTTTTTCAGATCGCGCACATCCAGAATAATCTCTTCATTACCTTTTAAACCACGAGAACGCTCCTGTTGTAGCGGAGCGTTCGCATGCAGGTCATGCGCCAGACTATCCTGTTTCATAAAGTCGCTAATCACCGGCAAACGCAAAGGACGGTGCGACAGCTGTGGACGGCAATGCAACAAGGCTTGGGTATAAATATCCTGAGGATTGTTCAGGACTTCTGTCACCGAACCTTGCTCACGAATCTCGCCATAACGCATTACAATGACCTGATCCGCAATTTCACCAACTACCGCTAGGTCATGACTGATGAATAACATCGACATTTGACGGCGCTGACGCAAGGATTCAAGCAGGTCCAGAATCTGTTTCTGGATAGTCACATCTAATGCCGTCGTTGGTTCATCAGCAATCAAGAGTTTCGGTTCACAGGCAATGGCCATGGCAATCATGACCCGTTGCTGCTGTCCACCAGATAACTGACTCGGATAAGCATCAATCTTGGTTTCCGGTGAAGGAATACCGACTTCCTGCAAAAGTTCCAGTGTTCTTTGACGGGCCTGCTTTTTATTCATGCCCAAATGCAGGCGTAGAATTTCAGAAATCTGCATGCCTACGGTAAACACCGGATTTAATGAGGACATCGGTTCCTGGAAGATCATGGCAATTTCTTTGCCACAGATCTGACGCATTTCACTCGACTTAAGTTTCAATAAGTCCCGACCTTCAAACAGGATCTGACTGTCTTCAGCGACCTTAGAATTTTCTGGCGCCAAAAGTCCCATCACTGCTAATGAAGTCACAGATTTACCACTTCCGGATTCACCGACTAACGCCACTGTGGTATTGGCCGGAATTTCAAATGAAATTCCTTTGACCGTTTCCACATACTGTTTATTTTCACCTTTAAAACTGACACGTAAGTTATCTACGCGAAGTAACGCGGGTGCTGTGCTTGGATTCATTTCAGACATCGCTGCGCTCCTATTTCAGTTTTGGATCTAATGCATCACGTAATGCATCAGTAAACATTGAGAAAGCTGTCACCAGTACCGCCATCGCCACCGATGCCGCAGTCAACTGCCACCATTTGCCTAAAATCAGCTCGCTTTGCGCTTCATTCAGCATACTACCCCATGACACCACACCAATCGGTACGCCAAAGCCTAAGAAGCTGAGAATGACTTCGGACTTGATAAAGGCCACTGCAAGAATGGACATTTGAACCAAAGCGATATGACTGACATTCGGAAAAATATGCACGAAGATACGGCGCATATTGCTTACCCCAATGGCTTTCGCTGCCAGTACATATTCACGTGCAGTATGCTTCATATATTCCGCACGAACCAGGCGGAATACCCCGGTCCAGCCGGTCAGACCCAAAATCAGGATAATCGATAAGATCCCTTTTTGTTGCAGTACTGCTGCAATCGCTAACACCAGCAACAGATAAGGAATAGAAGTAAAGATATTGTAGAACCAGTTCAGCACATCATCGACCCAACCACCGAAATAGCCAGCAATCGCACCAAGTACTGTACCAATCACCACCGCAACCAGCGCAGCAATCAGGCCAACCAAGATTGAAGTTTCTGCACCTTTAATGGTTTTCAGTAGTACATCCTGACCCCATTTATCTGCGCCAAAGAACAGGCTCTGTTTAAGCTCACTACTCTGATCCAGTAACTGACCCCCTAATTCCTGATCAATGGCTTTCATATCTTCAGCCAGTGGATCGACTACACCATAATAATCAATCACACCTGCGCCCTGTTCAGCAGCAATTTCTGCTTCCAGTTCTGCAATCACATCTTTTAAAGGATCAACTGGATTAACTGGTACTACGGCAGATTCAGTACTTTGATCTTCACCTGCCGCTCCAGGCATAGACGGTGTATAGATAAAGCTTGGGGGTGCATAACTCACCGCTACTTCTTTATTCCAGTCCTTGGCAATCATACCGGTCATGGAAAGCAGCAACATCAGCAGATAAAACAGCACCACAAATAGGGAGAACATCGCAATACGGTCACGTTTCAGACGACGCAACGCCAGCTGCCATAATCCGGTTGAAGCAGACTCAGGCACTGCTGAAGCATGTTGCTCTTTTTTAAATATCGCACTCAGCATAATTCACCTACTTCAACTGTACACGTGGATCGACCCATTTATAGATCAGATCGGCAATCAGGTTAAATAACATGGTCGCAGCCGCAACATAGACCGTAATCGCTTTAATTACCGGAAAGTCAGAACGTTCAACTGCGATAATCACTTCACGGCCAATGCCAGGAATACCGAAGAAACGTTCAATCAGGAAAGCACCGATCAGTAAAGCCGGAAGTCCCGCCATGACATCAGTAATGATTGGAATCGAAGCATTGCGCAGTACGTGCACGCCCAGAATGCGGCTTTCGCCCAGACCTTTGGCACGTGCGGTACGGACATAATCCTGATTGACTTCATCCAGAACAAAACTGCGGTAGAGACGTAAAGTCGGTGCAATACTCACCACCAGCATGATTAATACTGGCAATAGTGCATATTTGAATAAATTTTCAGTAAAGTTATCGCTCCAGCCCTGTACCGGGAACCAGCTCAGTTCATAAGCCAAGACGTACTGGAATACGATGATATAGACCAGAATACTGATCGACATACCGATGGTACACAGCATCATGATCATGCGGTCAGTCAGTGAACCGCGCACTGAAGCTACCCCAAGTGCCAAAATGATTGAAACAATCGTTTGCAGAATCGTGAGTGGAATCAAAATGGTCAGTGATGGCCCCAAACGCGTGGTAATAATCTGGGATACCGACTCACCGGTACTCCAGCTCACGCCATAATCAAAGGTCAAAATCTGCTGGATGAAAATCCACAGTTGTACGTAATAAGGCTGATCGACCCCGAGCTGTTGGCGGATATTTTCAATCTGCTCAGCATTGGCCATTTTACCGGCCAGGATATAGGCCGGATCTCCCCCGACCCAGTTAAATAACAGGAATATCAGCAGAATCACCCCCAGCATGGTGGGGATCATTTGCCAAATCCTTCGAATAATATATGCCAGCATCGCTTTCCTTCCTTGACTTAATGTCCTGAAATTTCATTAAAGAAAGCTTTGCTGTCCGGATCACGGCCCAGAAAATCCTTAACCATCTGATCGCCCGGCTTTTGTCCGCCTTGTGCCAGTACAGTCTCACGATAGTGCATGCCGACTTTTGGATCCATCAGATGGTCACCATAAGCAGACAACATATCGAGTGCCAGCACTTCAGACCACATATAGCTGTAATAACCCGCCTGATAGCCACCCATCAAATGTCCGAACTGACCCGGGAATTGCTGACCTGGAACAGAGCCCAACGCAGTTTTACTTTCCATATCCTGCCAGAGTTTTAATGGATCAATACTTTTCGCATCTTTACCGTGCAGGGCCATGTCGTACTGAGCATATAAAGTCTGACGGGCATAATGCAGACCGCGACCATAATTTTTCACATTCTTTAAGCGCTCGGTCATGGCTTCATCGACACGAGGACAAGCAGGTTCACAGTAATCCGCTACTTTAGATAAAGTCTCGAAACGGCGCGCCCACTCTTCATACATTTGCGAAGGTGCTTCAACAAAGTCACGCTCTACCGATGTACCTGACTGCTCGGTATAACGGGTCTTCGATAATATTCCGTGTAGCGCATGACCCATTTCATGTACAAAAGTCTCCAGCTCATTACTGTTCAGACCTTTACGGTTGAAGTTGGTCACCAAAACAGAGACCGGACGGCGATGATTTAAACGGCTGCCACCATAAACGCCCCAGACTGCAGCATGGCCATATTTGCCTTCACGTGGATATTTATCGACATAAAGTCCGCCCATAAACTCACCGGTGGCTTTGTCATGCACGGCATAGTATTCAACTTCATCGTGCCAGGCTTTGACTTTTACCGGCTTGAATTCAATCCCATATAATTCGGAGGATACGGCAAATAACCATTTTTGCGCCGCTTCAGTCGGGAAATAATTACGCAGTTTTTCCTGATCCACCTTATATTTGGCCTGACGCAGTTTTTCACTCCAGTAGCCTTGGCTCCAGCGCTCAATCTCTGCTTTTTCCAGCGGAATTTTTAAGGTTTCTGCCTTGAACTGACGTAATTCTTCAACATCCTGCTTTTCTAATGGCGCAACTTTGGCATAGACCTCATCCAGAAAACTATTGACTGCTTCTGGGGTTTTGGCCATGCGATCTTTTAAGGCAACATACGCATAGCTATCTTTATCAAACAGCTGGGCCAGTTCATAACGCAGATCAATAGCCTTTTTCATGTATTCGAGGTTTTTCTCAGTCCCTCGGCGGGTATAGGCAGTCTGATAACGTTTACGAGCTTCATCACTCTCTGCCAGCTCCATAAATGGCTGATATTCCGGATAGTCGAAGCCGAGCAGATAATTGCCCTTTTCATTTTTCTTTAAACCGGCGATATAGCTCTCAGGTAAACCTTTCAGCTCTGCAACAGTGAATTCAACTTTTTCAGGGTTATCACGTACATTCTTGGAATAGTCCTGCCCCAGTTTGGTACTTTCTTCAATAATTTCCTTCAGACGCTTCTGTTTCTCTGCGCTGAGTTGTACCCCGGTTTTTTCAAATTGATTCAGAATATCTTTCAGGAATTTCTCATCGACCGGATCTGTGGCTTTCAGTTTCTTGAATTGGGCATACAGTTTTGGACTCTGATACATGGAAGTCAGGTATTTACTGATTTTCAGCTCACAGTCATCTGCTGCCTGACGCAAGGCCGGATCAGGATCGACATTACTATATAAACCGATAGGTGAAACAAAATCACCAATCGATGCCTGCAATGTATCCCAAGCTGCCAGATAAGGACGGGCTTCAGCCTTATTTTTGATTTTCTGGCTTTCAAATTTCTGGATATCTTTTTGCATTTTATCCAGATTGGCATCGCACAATGCCGGAATTTCTGCAGCCTTGAATAAAGGCAAAAGCTGGGTTTGGGTCTCTGCCATGACGGTTTGAGATCCCCCGATCATCGCCAGACAGAGTGTGGTAAATTTCAAGTGTTTTAATGTCATCATCATCTCCAGCTTTTTCTTACTTTTTAGTATCAATATCGATATACATCCATTCTGTAGACAGAATCGGATGGGACTTGTGTCCAATAACATGAGGTTGCGCTAATGCATTACGGTAGGTGCTATACAGCATCATGGTTGGCATATTGACCTCTAGAATACGGGTCATTTTGCGATAAACCAGATCCCGTTCAGGACCCGGTGGCATGCTCTGACTCTGTTCATATAAACGGTCATATTCCGCATGCTTGAAACAGGCATTATTGGTGACATTGACGTTTTTGCCATAGAACAGCTGCATGAAGTTGTCAGCATCCGGATAGTCGGCAATCCATGCAGAGCTTTTAAACATGGTTTTACATTGCTTTTCCAGCTTAATGCCTTCAGCAAATGGCATGGCCTTACTGGTCAGTTTGATATGAATATTATCTAAGGTCTTTTTCCAGAATTCGCCCTGTTGCTGACCACGACTGGTATTGGCCGTAATCAGTTCAATCACCAGAGGTTTACCTTCAGGAGTTCTCCGCCAGCCATCCGCACCGATCTTATAGTTATAGCGATCCAGCAACATGTTGGCTGCCTTGACCGAATATGGTGTACTGGTTTTATAAGCGGGTGAATAGCCTGCAACTCCTGGCGGAATAGGCATGTGCAGTTTTGCACCATCTCCTTTAAGGAGTACGCTAATCATATTTTCAACAGAAAAAGCCATTGCCATCGCACGACGTAAGGCTATTTTTTCTGGCGTAAAACCACCCACTACCGGATCTTGCATATTCCAGTAATGGTAGTTAATCGATGGCTCCAACATGCGTGACAGCTTGATGCCTTGCTTGACCAGCTCAGGTTTTAACTTGTCACCATCCAATGCCTGCACGACCAGATCGCCGTCGATTTCAACCAGATCCAGTTCATTTTTCTTGAATGACAACATCCGTGATTGGGCTTCTTCAATGACACGCACATCAATGGTGCCGATTTGAGGCATTTTTTTGCCCTGCATCGCACTGACAATCGCCTGGTCTTCTGCACTATTGGCTTTATAATTCCAGACAAAACCACGGTAAGCCGGATTTGGCTTTAAGATAATGCGTGATCCCGGTGTCCAGCGACTAAGTACATAAGGCCCTGTACCGACCGGCTTACTCATTACCCAGCCAGCTTTGTCTTTATACTTTTCAATGACTTCGCGTGCAACTGCGGCAGCTGGACCGTGGGCCAGCAACATCGGAAAGTTCTGATCCGGATTATTCAGCTTGAGTACCAAGGTATAGCGATCTGGAGTCTGAATACCTTCAAATAGATTTTCATAGACTTTGCCATTTTTTTTCGCCATGGCTGTCCATGCTTCCAGCCCTTTGATCCGACCATCCAGCAACCAGCTATTTGGTGAATTAAGTTTTGGATCTAAGAGACGCTTTAGAGAATAGGCATAGTCATAGGCGGTCAGTTCACGTTTTTTACCGCCAAAGACCGGATCATCTGCAAAGTAAATGCCCTTTTTAACTTTAATGGTATAAGTCAAACCGTCTGCACTGATTTGAGGCATATCTACCGCAGTCAATGGCACCAGTTTCGCTGGTGAGGCCAGATAATCATAGGTATATAAGGTTTCGAAAATTGCCGAGTTAATCTTGGCCGAATAACGGTCATGGATATAACCGGGATCGAAACCGGTTTCAGCCGCAGGAAAGACCGTTTTTAAGACTTTATTCGGATTGGCAGGATTGGCAGCCCATGTGGGTGCAGCACCTGCCATCATTAAACTGGCCATTAAAACCCCACTGGCCAGCTTTTTTAAAGTGTTTGTATTCACATTCATACTGGTTCTTAATCTTCTCAAGTTATTTTTTAACAGGTTCAATATCCAGATATTGCCAAACTGCCCTGGTCACCGGATGTGCCTTAAAGCCCTGTACCTGTGGGTGAATCAGCCAGTTGCGTACCCGGGTATTGTGCAAAATCCACGGATTATCTGCCTCCATCTGGCGGTTCATCTGCTCATAATATGGAGTACGTTGCTGAGGCGGCAGTTTCATCGCAGTTTGATACAGCGCGTCATAGGCTTTAGAGGTATAGCAGCTCAGGTTACCTTGCTGGGCATTTGGGCCATACAGCAACTGGGCAAAGTTTTCCCCTTCCGGATAATCTGCAATCCAGGCACCACCCCACATCATGTGTTTGCACTGGGTGGCTTCTTTTAAATTGTCGGCAAAGTTACTGACTTTAAATTCAACTTTTACTCCAATTGCATCCAGGTTCTTTTTCCATAGCTCCGCAGAAATAACGGAAGAGCTTGAACTGGTCGAGTTCATTTTCAAAACCAATGGTTTGCCATCAGGCAAGGTGCGGTAACCGTCGGCGCCTTTCTTGTAGCCAAAACGATCGAGCAGTTTATTGGCGAGTAATGGGTTATAGGCAATACTGCTTCTATAATTCGGGTTATATCCGCCCACGCCTTCAGGAAGAATCATTTCAGCTTTAACAGCATGCCCCTTATATAGCTGCTGGATGGCTTCTTTCTGGTTATAGGACAAGGCAATGGCACGGCGTAGTGCAATTTTTTCCAGTGAGTTCCCACCAATCACCGGATCACGCATATTCATGATGGTATAGGTGATTTCCGGTTCTTTATTCGGATAATGCAGGATGCCTTTTTTCTTGTATTCACTTTTCAGCTGCTTATTTTCCAGTGCCTGTTCAGCACCGCTCGCAGTCAGTTTGTCATAGTCTAATTGTCCAGATTTTAAAGCCAGCCAGCGTGACTGTTCTTCTTCAATAATGCTGATCTTGACCTTGCCGATTTGCGGCATCTGCTTGCCTTGCATGGCTTTGACAATCCGTTGATCCCACTCTGAACCATCCCCCTTAAAGTTCCAGACAAAACCGCGATAATTTGGATTAGCCGTCAGCTCAATACGGCTACGCGGCACATATTTGTGTAATTGGTATGCCCCTGTTCCGACTGGGTGCTGACCTACCCGATCGCCATAATGTTCGATGACTTCGCGTGCAGTGCCAGCAAAAGCGACATAGGCCAGAATGTAAGGAAAGTTCAGGTCTGAACGGGTCAGGGTAATTTGTAAGGTATATTTATCTAGGGCTTTTAAACCGGCAATCGGAGCATCATAGTTAAATTTGCCCGTTTTTTTGGCCTGCTGGATGACTTGATCCGAGCCAAGAATTTTGCCTTCGATAAAGGAAAAAGAAGGCGAATGGTTTTTCGGATCCATTACCCTTTGCATGGAATAAACATAATCCCGGGCAACCAGTTCACGCTTCTTGCCCTGAAAGGCTGGATCCGGACTGAAATAAATTCCTGGCTTGATTTTAAAGGTATAAACTTTGCCATCCTGTTCAACGACGGGTAAAGACTCGGCTGTATTGGGGGCCAAAATTGCAGGCCGGGCCAGATAGTCATAACGCAACAAAGGCTCGAAAATGGCCTCAGCCACGCTACCACTATAAAAATTATAGGTTTTGACCATATCAAAACCGTCATCAGGTGCTTCGAAAGCCAGGTTTAAAACTTTATCCGGATGTGCAGATGATTTTGCCCAGGCAGTTTGCCCCGAGCTCATAGCCAAGGCCAAAATCGTCATGCTAAAAAGTGCTGATTTCAAATTTGTACCTATTCTTTATCTTGAAGTTTTATTGCTATAGGAAGTTTTAAATACATCATCCCATATTTGCTTCAATGGATGGGTCAAAGCTGGACAGATGGAATACACTGAACAAAGCGAATTTCATGCCATCCTTGCAAAAAATAGGGATTTCTTCCTGTTTTTAACTGAAAAAAGTTTATTTTTATTAATTATTTAAAACATTATGAATAACATAATATTTTCCATGAATCATTAATTAAATTTTTATCCTCAAAATTCTTACTGAAGTTCATTTCGCACAAAAATAACTCAACCCTGTTTCATCTTATTGCACTATTGTATACCTTTAGGTAAACAATAAATAAACACAAGTAATTGTATTATAAATAATTTATTTTAAAAAAATATTGTATATTTTATGTAAAAATTATGCACCATGATTAAACTTTATTCAATTTCCCTCTCATTTTTGGACTACTTTCTTATTCATTAAATATTTATTTATTGCTTTCACAGGGTTCTCTCTTCCTTCTTTCTTCAGATTCGATACACAGACTTCTTAATTTTTCTTCAGTATAACTCGACTAAATCAAACCAAATTCAATTAAATTAATATTTTTCAATAACTTAAAAATATAAAAATATAAAATTTTATAAGTTGGCATTCGCCTTGCTTAGATCAACCCAGCACTACTTCACATAACAAAAGGGTGAAATTTACGATGAAAAAAAATAAATTGGTCGGATCTATGGGGGCTCCAACCGTCAGCAAAAGACTACTCAAGTTAAGCGCACTCAGCTTAAGTATGATGTGTCTGCCGCTGGCCCATGCCGAAGAAGCTGCATCTGCTGAACAGCCAACTAAAGTTCAGAAAGTGACAGTGACGGGTTCATCAATCAAGGGGGTTGCTGCACAAAGTTCTTCACCAATCACCGTCATCAAAGGTGAAGATCTTGCGAACCAGGGTGTAACTACTGTTGAAGAAGCTTTAGTAAAAGTCAGCGCCAACCAGGCTGGTTTCTCTACTGCTCAAAACGTAGGTGCAAGTAATACTTCAGGTTCTACAGCCAACTTACGTGGTCTAGGCTCAGACAAAACGCTTGTGCTTTTAAATGGCCGCCGTCTTGCCTATAGTGCATTCAGTACAGATAGTACCAACTTAAACATCATCCCTATGGCGATGATTGACCGTATTGAGATTTTACGTGATGGTGCTTCTGCAGTTTATGGTGCAGATGCGATTGCGGGGGTAATCAACTTCATCACCAAATCTGAATACAATGGCTTAGGCGTTACCGGAGCCTTACATGAAACTGAACATTCAGGTGGTGAGAAACAACAAGCTGCGATCTTCGGTGGTTTCGGTGACCTGGATGAAAATGGCTTTAACGTCATGGGTGTCTTGGACTACCGTAAATCTAACCAGATCCATGCTCAACAGCGTAAAGTCAGCCGCCGTGGTGGTGTAATTCCTGAATTAGGTATTGATGCCGGCTCTGCAAGCGGCTTCCCGGCAAACATCTATGATCCAACCACTGGTTACTTAGGTAACCCATATCCAGATGACTGTAATAATGTTCCATGGTCTTCTCCAGATGACGGCTTCTGTTACCTGAATACGCAGGCTTTGATTGCTATCAAACCACAGGTTGAAACACTGTCTGCATTAGGTAAAGGGACATTCAAGCTTAATGATTCATTAAATGCGGTTGGTGAATACGTGTTTACACGTTCTGAAGTATCCACTTCAATTGCACCAGACGTTTATGGCCGTACCGTGACTTTACCTTCAAGCAGCCAATACTATCCAGGTAATGGTATTACTCCAGCTATTACAGATGGCGAGTTAAGCGGTGACCCACTTCAACTTTACCTCCGTTCTCAGGCAGGCAACCGTCAAAGTATGTCAACCAATGACTCTCACCGCTTCTTTGCAGGTATTGAAGGTGAGGCATTAGGCTGGGATATCAACGCAGGCGTGTCATACGCGAAAAGTGAAGCAATTGATGAGTTTACAGGGGGTTACTTACATCGTAGCAACCTGCAAACTGCATTGAATGAAGGTCGTATTAACCCATTCGGTCCAGCACGTCCAGGCGATACCCCTTGGGAATCATTTGTGATTAATGGCGAAACTAACACCGCCTCTTTAGAGTCTACAACTGCAGACTTTACAATCAGCCGTCCAATTTTTGAATTACCTGCAGGTGATGTTGGCTTTGCCTTCGGTGGTAGCTTCACGACTCAAGACTGGGAAGCAAAAGTAAACTCTGAAATCGTGGCTCAAGTACCAGGTTCTGGTATTGATCCGAGCAAACCAATCAGTAAGGGTGATCGTGACATCACAGCATTCTTTACTGAATTCCAGATCCCAATCTTGCCAAGCCTGGAAGCTCAAATTGCTGCCCGTTATGATGACTACAGCGACTTCGGTGATACCTTCAACCCGAAAGTTGGTCTTCGTTGGGAACCAATGAAGGAAGTCATGTTCCGTGCATCTTATAGCACCGGTTTCCGTGCACCAAGCTTGTACGAAATCAACGCGCCAATCAGTGAAACCTGGACAGGTGCGAAATACAATGACCCTGTGTTATGTCCAGGTGGCACGCCAGTCGAACCTAAATATCAGGTTGAATGTAATACCCAGTTTAAGCGTACCCAAGGTGGTTCACCTGACCTGCAACCAGAAGAATCTACATCATTCACTGCTGGTTTAGTATTTGAACCAATCAAAAACCTGGTCTTCACTGCTGACTACTTCAATATCGAGATCGATGGTCTGGTAGGTACAGTGGGTGAATCATCAATCTTTGATGATCCAGACCTTTATGCTGACCGTTTCGTACGTGATAGCGAAGGCCGTATCCAGCACATCCGTACTACCCTGATGAACTCTGGCGGTTTAAAAACTTCTGGTGTAGACCTGAGCCTGAACTACCTGACACCTAAAACATCTACTGGTCGTTTCGGTTTCGGTATTGATGGTACTTACGTGATCAATCTGGACTACCAAAGTGAACCAGGCGGTGAATGGTCTGGTCTGGTAGGCAAATATGAAGACCCGGCAGTAGTTCGCTGGAAACATGTTGCCAACCTGAACTGGTCTTATGAAGACTGGAAAATGATCTTTGAACAACAGTTCACTCGTGGTTATGAAGACTACTCTGGCGAACGTGATGTGGGTGACTACACACTTTATAACTTCGCGACAACTTATAAAGGCTTCAAAAACCTGGAGTTGACTGGCGGTATCCTCAACATCTTTGATGAAGAGCCTGCTGCATCTGATGTTCTGGATAACTTCCAATACGGTTATGACCCTCGTTACTCAGATCCTACAGGTCGTACTTACTATATCCGTGGTACTTACAAATTCTAAGACAAGCTTTCTGCAAATACAGCGCCATGCTGTATTTGCAGTATTCATATCATTTTAGCCAAACAAAAAATAATGCAGCTACATCAGCTTTGAAATAAACCGTTATTTCTTGTTTGTCTTAAATTCCAGGAGTCATGATGAGCACAACGTTTGAAGACATAGAAAAAAGCTCCGCCAAAAAGTTGACTGGAATTGGTGTCGTGATTTTCTTGCATATCCTGGTGGGCCTGGTGCTAATGGCAGGTATGGCAAAAGACATCATCAAACCGTCAGAAGAACCGGTTGAATTGATGATTATTCAGGATATTAAACCACCAGAACCAGAGCCACCCAAGGAAACCCCACCTGAGCCACCTAAAATTGTAGAAAAAGTGGCACAGGTTCCTGAGGTTAAACCGGTAGAAAAAGTGGTTCCAGTACAGAAAACACAACCTACACCAACAGTCACTCAACCGGTTGCAGAACCAACACCTGTAGCTGCAGCAACACCATCCCCAAGTCCAGTGGCTGCACCAGCCCCAGTTGTTGCAGCGGCGCCTGCTGCTCCACCGCAACCAACTGGCGTTACACGTGGCGTATCTCAAGGCGAAGCTGGCTGTAAGAGTCCGGAATATCCACGTGATGCATCAATGAAGGAAGAGCAAGGTAATGTGCTGATCTCTGTCTTTGTGAATACCGACGGCAAAGTGAAAGAGGCCAAAGTAAAAAAATCCAGTGGCAGTCGTTCACTCGACCGTGCAGCGTCCAAGGCTTTCAGCTTATGTACCTTTAAACCTGCAATGAAAAATGGTGAACCACAAGAATCTTGGTACGACATTCCCTACGAATTTATCTTGGACTGATCCAGACAACAGATTAAAAACAAAATGAGGAGATTCATTATGAAAAACGCACGACACACTTTAAAAAATATCACTGCTGCAAGTGTCATTGCGGCAAGTACTTTACTCCCTTTGCAAACCGTATTTGCTGAAGAATCCCCTACACCTGCAACGACAGTCACTGAAACTGCAGAAACCACACCAGCGACTGTCGCTGGGCCTACACCGCCAGCACCTGCTGCAGCTGAAAAACCTGCCAGCAACCCTTATGGTCTGGAAGCCATGTGGAAAGAAGGTGACATGGTGTCTAAAGTGACCCTGTTCATTCTGGTGATCATGTCAATCGGTACCTGGTACATCATGATCACCAAGTGCTTGCAACAAGGCAAGATTCGCAAACAAGCCAAAGAAGCAGAGCATCAGTTCTGGGAATCTTCTTCACTGGACAATGCAGCACAAAATCTGGATGAAGCCAGCGTATATCGTTTTATCGCTGAAAAAGGCATCAAGTCAACCAAAAACCATGGCGGCACTTTACTTGAACGTATCGACTTTAATACCTGGGTTACGATTTCTATTTCACGCGCAGTCGACAAGATTCAAAGCCATCTGAGTGGTGGTCTGGCATTCCTTGCTACAGTCGGTTCTACTGCACCTTTCGTAGGTCTGTTTGGTACTGTTTGGGGCATTTACCATGCACTGACTGCAATTGGTATTTCAGGACAGGCATCAATCGATAAAGTTGCTGGTCCTGTCGGTGAAGCACTGATCATGACTGCAATCGGTCTGGCTGTGGCAGTTCCGGCAGTACTTGGTTACAACTGGTTAACTCGTCGTAATAAAGCGGTGATGGAAGAAGTTCGTACCTTCGGTTCTGACCTGCATGCTGTACTACTGAGCGGCGAAATCAGCTCAAACAATCCTGTTCACCGCGACACAAAATAAAAATGGGGGTCAACCATGGGAATGATGGTCAATTCAAACGACAGCGATGATGAGGTCATTGGTACCATTAATACCACGCCTCTGGTTGATGTGATGCTGGTACTGCTGATTATCTTTCTGATTACAGTACCGGTTGCAATTCATACCGTACCGGTCGATCTGCCTGAAGAACGTAATGTCCCGTATGAAACCAAGCCGGAAAATATCCAGCTGGCAGTCAATAAAAATGGCGATATTTTCTGGAATGAATCCTATATTCCGGACAAGGCAATTTTACTGACCCGTTTACAGGCAGAAGCCCAGAAACGTCCTCAGCCTGAGGTGCATATTCGCGGTGATCAAAGAACAGCTTTTGAAGCGATTGATCAGGTCATCAGTACTACCCAGCAAGCAGGTATTGGCAAGATTGCATTTGTCACGACCCCGCCCGCTTCACCTTAAGATTGAGGGAGAATCCAGTTATGGGAATGAATGTTGGCTCAAATCAGGATGATGATGTAATGCTGGACGTCAACATGACACCATTGATTGATGTCATGCTGGTCTTGTTGATTATGTTTATTATCACTATTCCGTTGCCGAATAATTCGATTAATATCAACCTGCCGAATGGTACACCACCACCGACTGAGGAAAAACCGCCAGAGATTGTGAATTTGCGTCTCGATGCTCAAGGCCAGATCTTCTGGAATGATCAGCCGGTGGCCAATGCTCAAGCGCTGGAAGCCTTATTCAAGACCGTGGCGCAAAAAGCCGATCAGGATCAGATTAAAATCAAGGCTGATCGTGCAACTGAATACAAGCATATCGCGATGGTGATGGCTGCGGCTCAGCGTCTGGAAGTGAAAAAAATCGGAATTGTCAGTAACAACAATTCTTAAGTCTATAGAATCAAAAAACCCAGCATCTGCTGGGTTTTTTATTGTTCAATATCTTACATTTGTGACTGGATATAGTTTTGTAGACCAATCAGCTCGATCAAACGTAACTGTTTTTCTAACCAGTAAGTATGATCTTCTTCCGTATCCGACATTTGCTGGCGCAGCATGTCACGGGTCACATAATCGCCCTTCTCTTCACAAAGTTTGACCCCTTGAGCCAGCTTTTCACGGACATGATACTCAAGCTTCAGGTCAGCTTTCAGGCAGGTCACCACATCTTCACCAACTTCGATGTCATCACGCTGCATATTTGGCGTACCTTCAAGGAACAGGACACGACGGATCAGGGCATCTGCATGCTGTGCTTCTTCCTGCATTTCATGGTCGATGCGTTCAAAGATTTTCGTCAGACCCCAATCTTCATACATACGAGAGTGAATCAGGTATTGATCACGAGCAGCCAGTTCGCCACCGATCAGCATATTTAAATAATCTACGACTTCTGGATTACCGCGCATTTGAATTACTCCCTGCTTTTATCATCCTATTATGGAGAAAAGATGTTTGTTTTGCAAAAGCAAAATTATGGTAAATATCTGATTTTTATATAATTAAAATGAGAAGCACTTGCATTTACGCTCTCTGTTCGGAGAAATCCCATTTATAAAACAACATCTTGCATTTTTCATTCCGTTTTTATTCAATCCAGCAAGCTGGAATATTCAAACGTTAATTTTTGTAAATATTAATAAGCACTTATCTTGTTGCTTATTTTTATCTTGGACTCACCTGTTTGGTCTGGTTCGTGCATAATTGTGACGATGATGCGAAGTTAAAACAACAATGGTTAAAATATGACATTACAACACAGTACAGCACCCGTTCTGATGACCGGTGCATCTGGCTATATCGCCAGCTGGGTGATCCAGAAACTTCTGACACAAGGTTATACCGTACATGCCACTGTACGCGATCTGAATAAAACCCAGAGTTATACGCACCTTGAACAAATTGCAAACAGCAGTCCGGGCACACTTAAACTGTTTGAAGCCAATCTGCTCAAGCCGGGTTCTTTTGATGCGGCCATGGAAGGGTGTGAAATTGTCTTTCATATGGCCTCGCCTTTTGTGGTCACCAATTATAAAGATGCGCTCAAAGACATTATTGAACCGGCAATTCTGGGTACACAAAATGTACTGAATAGTGTCAATAAAACTGAATCTGTCAAACGTGTGATTGTCACCTCAAGTATTGCTTCAACGTATGGCGATGCGATTGATATTTTGCAAACCGAGCATACCAGTTTTGATGAATCTCACTGGAATACCACCAGTTCAGAAACCCATCAGCCTTATCCATATTCCAAAGTCATGGCAGAACGCAAAGCTTGGGAAATGGCGGAAGCACAGGATCGCTGGGACCTGATCTGTATCAATCCGGCACTGGTCTTTGGGGAATCCTTAACGCCTAATACTCAATCAGGCAGTGTGGAAGTTCTGCAACAGTTTGCCAATGGCATGACTTTACTCGGCGTTCCACCGATGTGGAATGGTGTGGTCGATGTTCAGGATGTTGCGGAAGCCCATATCCGTGCCGCCTTTAATCCGGAAGCGCATGGCCGCTATATTATCTGTAGTGAAACTTTGAGCCTGCTAGAAATGGGGAAAATCCTGCGTGAAGCCTTTGGTCCTAAATTCCCGTTCCCGCGCAACCAGTTGCCAAAAACGGCTTTCAAGATTTTTGGTCCTCTGGCCGGCTTTAGCCGTAAATTTGTTGAACTCAATATGGGTTATCCAATTTTCTTTAATGCACAAAAAAGTAAGGATGAACTCGGTCTGGAATATCGTCCAGTAAAAGAAAGCTTGGTCGAACATTTCCAGCAATTGCTGGATGATGGTGTGGTGAAGAAATATATTCCTTAATCGTACTCGCTCAAACCTGATCTGACAGTGACCGATTTTTTATGGTGTCTGTCAGATTAAATTTGAGCTACTACACCGACTTATGCGCCCACAAGCTCACTATTCCTGCATAAAAACAAGCTAAGCAGAAGTCCAACGCGCATTTTTCCACGCTTGCTGTTGCTTTGTATCTAGAAAAGTCCAAGCCACAAAACGACTCTCTTTTTGCCCCTGCGTCATTTTAATAGTTTTTACATCCACTGCACCGCACTTACGCAAGGTATTTAACAGCATAGGTAATGTGGTTTTCTTAGAAACCAGTGTACTAAACCAAAGACATTGCTCAGCAAACTGTGTGCTCTCTTGTACCATCTGGCAAACAAAGCGTTCTTCTCCACCGTCACACCACAGCTCGTTCTTTTGTCCGCCAAAGTTTAACACCACCTTAGAGCGATCAACCGGTTTGCCAAGTTTGCGTAATTTTTGCGTTGCTGTGGCATTTGCCTCATCTTGCGAAGCATGAAATGGTGGGTTACACAGGGTCAAATCAAAACGATCTGAAGGTTTAATCACACCTTTGAAGATATTGCTCGGTGTCTTCTGCAATCGAATCTGAATCCCCTTCCTGAGATTCGGATTTGCCTCCACGATAAATTGAGCGCTTTTAACCGATGCAGAATGAATGTCTGAGCCGACAAATTTCCAACCATAACTACGATGCCCAATGATCGGATAAATACAGTTCGCCCCTACCCCAATATCTAATACGTGAACGGCGTGTCCTGTTGGAATCTGACCGTTATTATTGAGACTTAACAGGTCAGCCAAATAGTGAATATAGTCGGCTCTACCCGGAATCGGTGGGCAAAGATAATCTTGAGGAATATCCCAATATTGAATGCCGTAAAAATGCTTGAGCAATGCTTTATTGAGCATTTTCACAGCCAGTGGATCAGAAAAATTGACTGAAAGATCGTTATATTGATTCGGGCTGACAAAAGGCGCAAGTTCCGGACAAGTCTTGATCAGCTGAGGAAAATCATAACGACTGCGATGCAGATTTCGTGCATGTAATTGCGATTTTTGTTGCGGAAAAGATTTCTTTGCTTGCGCCATGTGTATGCCAATCATCAAAGGGAGAACAGAATCAATCAGGCAGGATCTATACCTGCAAATGAATCTATTGTACGTGAATTCAACTTACATTACCGAACCCGTCCTTGTATTTGTCTATCCTCCCCTCTCATTCACCTATAGTTTTGAACTAGCAATAAAAAAGACACCTTAAGATTCATCATCCTGGGTGTCTTTTTTATTTGAGTCATTGTTTAGAGCTAATTATTCTTCGATTTGCCCATGCTCCTTCATCAAAGCAATAAATTGCGCTTCATTGATCACGGGCACACCGAGTTTTTCTGCTTTATCGAGCTTAGAACCGGCTTTTTCACCCGCCACCACGCATTTGGTCTTGCTAGAGACACTGCCACTGACCCGTGCACCTAAGGCTTGCAGTAATTGCGTCGCTTCATCACGTCCCATAGAGCTTAAAGTTCCAGTCACTACCCAGCTTTCGCCATTCAGTGGTTGGCGCGTTGGTGCAATTGGCGCATCCCAATGAATACCGGCAGCCAACAAGCGATCCAATACTTCCAGATTATGCGGTGCCTGGAAGAAATCAACAATCCACTCTGCTGTAATATCACCAACATCCGGTGTTTTCTTTAAAGCGTCTACATCAGCACTACGTAAAGCGTCGAGAGTCTGGAAAGTATTGGCCAGCATACGTGCTGTCGTTTCACCTACGCCACGAATCCCGAGCGCATAAATAAACGCTGCCAATGTAGTTTTCTTGCTGTTCTCAATCGAATCAATGAGATTCTGAACGGACTTTTCACCCATTTTTTCGATTTGCAGTAATTGCTCACGATGCTCATGCAAGTGATAAATATCCGAGACATCTTTTAAAAGATTGAGATGTAGCAATGACTCCACCCAGCGATCGCCCAGACCTTCAATGTCCATGGCCTTACGTGAAACAAAGTGACGGATGGTCTCGATGCGCTGCGCCGCACAATACAGCTCACCTGAACAGCGTGCCAGTGCTTCACCTTCTGGCATGACCACAGGAGAATCACACACTGGACAGTTCTCTGGCAAATACACTTCTACCGCATCGGCAGGACGGAATTCTGGCCAGACTTTTTCAACCTTAGGAATCACGTCACCACTACGATAAACGCTGACGGTATCACCAATACGCACATCCAGACGATGAATTTCACCAATATTATGCAGGGTCACATTGGAAACGGTCACGCCGCCCACAGCAACCGGATTCAATCGTGCCACAGGCGTTAGAGTCCCAGTACGGCCCACTTGCCAGTCAATATTTTCAACGGTGGTCAGTGCAGCCACTGCCGGGAATTTATAAGCAGTTGCCCAACGTGGTTCCCGGCTCAAGAAACCCAGTTTCTGTTGCTGTTTCAGGTCATTGACCTTAATGACCATACCATCAATTTCGACACTGAGTTTAGAACGTTCTTCAATGATCTGCTCGTAAACCTTTTGCACTTCCTGGATGCTACTGCAGATGAAATGGCGCTCACCAACAGCAAAGCCAAACTGCTGTAGCCATTCCAGACTGCCTGACATTGTGGTTTGACCATGATGAGGAACACACTGGGCAATTCCATAAGCATAAAAAGCCAAAGGTCGAGAAGCTGCAATATTCGGATCAAGCTGGCGTAAACTGCCGGCCGCGGCATTACGTGGATTGGCAAAAGTTTTTTCGCCTTTCGCAGCATTGGCTGCATTCAGGCGTTCAAAGCCGGATTTCGGCATCAGCACTTCGCCACGCACTTCCAGTAATTCTGGAATCACGCCATTCACTGGAGACAGGAATTTCGGCAGGTTACGGATGGTTTTGACATTCTGGGTAATATCTTCTCCAGTTTCCCCATCACCACGGGTGACACCACGAACCAGTACGCCATGTTCATACCAGAGGGAAATTGCCAGACCGTCAAATTTCAGCTCAACATCGTATTCAATCTTTTGATTGGGTAAGCGTTCTTCAATACGGCGCGCAAAAGCAAACAGATCATCCTGATTAAACACGTTGCCCAAAGACAGCATTGGCACCGCATGCGTTACGGTCAGAAATTTGGAAAGTGCCTGACCACCTACTTTGACTGTCGGTGTGTCTGGCTGCTGTAAATGTGGATATTGTTCTTCTAAAGCTTTGAGCTGATGAAAGAGCTGATCATATTCACTGTCTTCAATCGTAGGTTGATCCATCACATAATAAGCATGATTATGCTTGGCAATCAGTTGAATCAATTGACGCATTTGCGCAATGACAGTGGCATCTTGGGTCATAATTTCACCATAAAAAAGGGCGGAAAATCCGCCCTATACAATATTCAGCTTTTCGCTATTATAAAAATCGGATTCTGCAGATTCAATATTGGAATATTAAACTTCTGCAGTCTGTCCAGCACGATAATCAATCGCCTGATGACGCCAGAATTCACGTAATTGTGGGGTCATTTCCTGCTGGTTCTGATCATAAACCAGACCATCCACTTCACGCGCAATCAGACGTGAAATGCTGTCCATGGTATCGAAGGCATTCTGTACATCGCTATGCGGTAAAGCCAGGAAGAACGCCAGACCTTTCACTTCTTCAGTCGACAGAGTTTCTAAGTCAAAACCTTCCATACCGGTATCTGCCATACGTAATACTGAAAATAGCAGTTTCGAGCCATCTTCACTATAACGATGGAAACATGCCAGCTCACCATAACGCAGACCATATTTCAGTAAAACTTTTAAAGTTTTCTCGCCTGAAAGAGCTCGGCCTTGGGGATAAACATGCAATGAAATAATCGTTTCAGCATTAGCCAGCGAACATTCTTCATCCACAATTTTTTGCTCATGTAGATGTGCATCGAGAATACTGCTTTCATCATTGAAGTCAGAAATTTCAGCTTTCTCAATATTGCTATTCAGGCTAAATTCGGCGGCTTTAGGCTCTTTTGCTGTTTCTGCTACTTCTACTGTTTCAGGCTTGCTTTCTTGTTCAGTAGATGTTGTAGTTTCTTCAGCGTTGGTTACTTCCGGTTCTGCTTCCTCTGCAACCACCGGTGTATCAAGTGGACTTGCTGCTTTGCTTTCTGGCTGGGCGGTTTCAGTCAAAGTTGGCTCTACTTTGGCTGCTTCTTGTTGTTCTGCCGCAGGTGCAATGTTGTCTACCGCTTCTTCATTCAGGCTCGGTTCAACACGTGTAGCTGCCGGACTTTCTATTTTAGACAGTTGAGATCGTACATGCCTTGGAATAACCGGAGTCTGGCTGTCAGGATCAATATGCAGATCCGCATCCAGTGACGGTACAGCCTCCGCAGGTTTTTTCAAGATCAGTCTTATGCCGAATAGCATAATCACAATTGCAATAACAATCCCGATAATTGTGGTGATTTCCATGTTATACCTCCGCAGCTAAGCCGTATTCTTTTGCCTGTTCCAAATTTACTGTCACTAATTTTGAGGTTCCCGGTTCAGGCATGGTTACACCTAAAAGATCAGTCGCCATCATCATTGCAAGTTTGTTATGGGTAATATAAATAAATTGCACTTGTTCAGAAAGCTCTTTGACTAAATTACAAAAACGCCCCACATTGGCATCGTCCAGCGGTGCATCCACTTCATCCAGTACACAAAACGGCGCCGGATTTAGTCGGAAAATTGCAAAGACTAGTGCTAATGCGGTTAAAGCCTTTTCACCACCAGAAAGCAGTGCCAGTGAGCTGTTACGCTTGCCTGGTGGGCGTGCCATCAGTTTTACACCCGATTGCCATCCATCTTCAAGACTTAAACTCGCTTCACCGCCCTCAAATACTTTCGGAAACAGGTTTTGCAGCTCAGCATTGACCTGATCGAAGGTATTCATAAACAGCTTGCGGGTTTCCTGATCAATACTTTTCATTGCTGCCTGCAGCTGTTCAACGGTATTTTCCAGATCCTGAATCTGATGGCTGAGTTCGTCATAACGTTTCGAAACTTCTTCATACTCTTCAGAAGCTGCCAGATTCACCGCACCCAATTTATCAAATTGAGCCTGGGCTTTTTCCAGTTTGGCCTGATGTACTTTTACATCAATATTCAGCCCTGAAATTACTTCACTATTCAACTCTTTCAGTTGTTCTGAATAATGCTGTAAATCAGATCTGGCAGCTTGCCAAGCCAGACGTTTGGCTTCAAGTTCAGTACGCAGTTGTTCATCCTGCTGCTGGAAAGTATGGCGCTGCTCAGTCAGGTGCTGCTGCTTGCTCTGGATCTGGTTCAGCTCGATCTGCCAGTCTGCCCAGGTTTTTTGCAGTTTTTCCGTGATCAGTGCCTGTTCATTGAACTGGCTCTGTAAAGCAGGCAATTCTAGCTGTACCGGATCGACAAACTTTTTAGCCTGTTCAATCTGCGCAATAATCTGCTGATATTGTTCTTTCAAAAACAGCTGATCTTTTTCCAGCAGTTCAGCCTGTTGCTGACTTTGTACCGTTTGACGGCGCAGTACTTCTAATTCCTGCTGCGCCTGCTGAGTGACTAGCTGTGAGTCTTCAAGTTGAGCATTGAGTTCTTCCAACTGAAATTGCAAGGTCTTGTAATTGGGCAGTGCCTGTTCCAGTTTCAGATTCAGTGCATGCAGATCAATTTCCAGATCATCTTTCTGCATCGCATCTTCTTCCAGCTGCTCATCCAGTTGCTGTAACTGGTTCTGCAATTGCTGTTTCTGTACCGCAAAGGCCTGCGTCGCACTCTGAACTTTGGCAATGTTCAGATCAAGCTGTTGTAACTGCTTTTGTGCCTGCTTCTGCTGCTCATTGATGCTTTGAATCTGGCTTTGCAAAGCTTTTACTTGAGCAGTGAGTTCAGGAAGCTGTTGCTCTAGATCTGCGAATTTCGGTTCAAGCTGAGCCAGTTGCTGCTCGATTTCATCCAGACGGATACGATGACTCAGTGCCCCTTGTCCCGCCTGACTGGCTTCATCATAATCCAGTGCAATCATCCAGTCGGGACCGACATGATAGCCATCCAGACTTAGGATCGACTGGCCTGTATGCAACTGCGTTTGTAAACCAAGTGCCTGTTTAAAGTTCTCAGCTACGGCCACCTGTTGCCAGAGTGAGTATTGAGGCGCTTCAATCCAGTCTGCTAAACAAGGGAGTCCATCAAGCTGAATATTATCCTGTATCATCTGAGCTTTGAGCTGGCGTGCACTATTTTTCAAAAAATGCTCAGTTTCTTCTAATACTTGTGCAGAAAGCCATTTCGCCAGGAACTTTTCAATCAGGCTGGCATGAGCTTTGGCCTGTGGATTCAGCTTCAACACCTGCATTAACTGCACCGCATCCGCTTTGGCGTTTGGATTGGCTTTGGTCAGTAACTGGCTCAGGTTTTTCCGTTCTGAATGCAGTACCTGAATTTCTGATTTCATCTGTATGAGCAATTGCTGCTGACCTGTCTGTTCTGCCTGTAGCTGCTCAAGCTCAGTTTTCAGTGTTTTGAGCTGAGTCTCAAAGCCAGTGATTTGCTGTTCAGTTTCAGCTCTATCAGTCTGATACTGTTCCAGCTCATCTTGCTGCGCCTGCTGCTGAATTTGTGCTGCCTGCTGTTGCAAGGTTTCTTTTTGCTGTTCAATCCGGACAATATTTTTAGCCAGCTGTTCACTTTGCGCCAGCATTTGCTGTTTACGTTGTTGCTGTTGCTCAACCTGGGTTTTAATTTGAGCAAACTGGGCAGCAATTGTGCCTTGCTGGGATTTCAGATCAGTCAGACCCTGGTTTTGTTCCTGACTTTGACCTTCTTGCTGCTGCAATTGTGCAGTCTGATCTTCGAGTTGTTGATGCAGGGTGTCCAGTTGCAATTCAATCAGCTGTAAACGTTCTTTGGTTTGTGCTTTTTGTTCTTCCAGCTTCACCAGACTGCTTGAGTTCTGCTGCAATAAGGACTGCTTTTGCTGCAGGGTCATTTCCAGTTCGCTGAGCTTTTTCTCAGCCTGTTGCCATTCAGTTTGTAGCGGTGTGGACTGTTGAATCAAGCGTTGGAACAGTTCACTGGTCGCTCCCAGATCATGCTCAACAGTAGTCAATTCAGAACGTACCAGCTTAAAATTCTCGCCCAGCGTATTCATCTGCACAGTATATTCTTCTTGCAGACGCTGGCTCTGCTCACACTGGAACGACAGGATTTCAATCTTGATGGTACGGATCTGGCCTTCCAGTTCCTTATATTGAATGGCAGTTTCTGACTGGCGTTTCAAGGTTTTAAGCTGAGACTTGAGTTCAGAGGCAATATCTTCCAGACGCGACAGGTTCTGCGTCGTGTGATCCAGATGCAGCATGGTCTCGCGGCGACGTGCCTGATAACGGGAAACCCCGGCAGCTTCTTCAATAAAAACCCGCATTTCTTCCGGCTTGGCATCTACCAGACGGTTAATCATGCCCTGTTCAATAATTGCATAAGAACGCGGCCCCAGACCGGTTCCCAAGAAAATATCGGTAATATCACGACGTCGGCATTTAGTGCCATTCAGGAAATATTCAGACTTGCCATCACGGTTGACCTGACGACGCACTGCCAGCTCATTATAGGCATTATACGCACCGCCCAGCTTGCCATAAGTATTATCAAAACGCAGTTCTACACTGGCGATGCCCACCGGTTTGCGCTTGGCTGTTCCGGTAAAAATCACATCCTGCATGCTGCCACCACGTAGTTGGCGCGCACTGGACTCACCCATCACCCAGCGTATGGCATCAATCACATTTGATTTACCACAACCATTGGGTCCCACCACTGCAGTCCGGTTATCCTTGAAGTGTAAGGTAGTACTGTCAGCAAAAGATTTGAAGCCTGAAAGTTTTAAACTGCTTAAACGCATAGTGTCCTGATTTAACGTCGTGAGCGTCTGGCCCACGCGAGTTCAATTTGTTTCATCCGTATCAGAGATTCCAACACAAGGTTGCGCAAGTGTCGACAAAAATCTTCCATAAATAACGTCGCCTGATGGGATTTACGAATTAAAATCGCTTCCGTCACCAGTTTAAATAATTCAAAAGATTCCTGTAGCTCACGTCTTGAAATATTCAGGGTCAGAAAATAGCTACGGCGTAAAGATGGCAGCAGTTCCTGATAGTAGCGCATCAGGTAAAGATTACCGACCATCTCCTGTTGCTGGGCCATTCCCTGAAAGATCAAATCATAAAACTTTTCGATATGGCCTTGGCAGGTTTCGGCTTCCAATTGTTCTAATAGTAGCTGAATGCGCTCTGCCTCATGACTGCGCCAGGTCTCTGCCATGCGATGTACCATCTGCCCCAGCAATAAAGAGGTCAGGTCAAACAGGGCACGAACCTGCATGGCCGACATTTCCGAAACAATGGCGCCACGACGCGGGAAGATTTCAATCAGCTGGGTACGTTCAAGCAAGAGCAAGGCTTCACGGACTGATCCCCGACTGACGTCAAGTTCCGATGCAATTCTGAGTTCCTGGATGCGTTCGCCTTCAACCAGTTCACCCCGGATAATCTGTTCACTGATATGCTTGGCAATCTGTTCAGACAAACTGTGTGCTTCTTGTTGTTGCATACTGTTCCTGTCTTATTTTTATTGATGCAAGTGCAGTCATTCTGGATGACTTTTCAGTTATTAAACGGCTTTTTTGCAGAAAATACTTTGACATTGTCAGACAATCTTGTGTCTATACAGCCAACCCAGTCAAAGAAAAAGGAGAATAGTGACCTATTCTCCTCAAAAAATTTAGCTGATAAAAAATGAGTAGTTCAGGCAGTAAAGCCTTGATAGATAAAATACAGACCAACTGTAGTCAATAAGGCCGCAAAACATTTTTTTAATAGAACTGGTGATAATAAATGCGCCACTTTTGCACCAAATTTTGCAGTGATAAAACTCATCACACTAATACCAATAAACGCATAAATATGAATATAACCAATCGTATTTGGTACTTCGACTTCAGCTTTCTGACCAAACCAGATGAAACCTAAGGCACCAGCCACTGCGATCGGCAAACCGCAGGCAGCAGAAGTGGCTACTGCTTTCTGGATGACGACACCACAACGATTCAGGAAAGGCACAGTCAAACTGCCGCCACCAATCCCGAATATGGCCGATGCCACGCCAATGCCACCACCCGCTGCCAACTGTAATGCGGCTGAAGGCAATTTCTGATTCGGATCAACCTGATAATGCGCGCCTCTAAACATTCTGAATGCAATCCAGACTGCAAAGAAGCCAATCAGCAATTGCAGGCCTTGGCCCGATAAATAATCTGCAATTCCAGCTCCCAAGAATGAGCCAATGACCAGGCCGGGTGCCAGATTACGCACTACATCCCATAACACTGCCCCTCTCTGATGATGTGCCATCACCGAACTGATTGAGGTCACAATAATTGTGGCCAGAGAAGTTCCGACTGCCATATGCATAATCACGCTTGGATCGTACTGGAGCTGGGTAAAAACAATGTACAGAATTGGCACGATAATCAGACCACCACCCACGCCAAACAGGCCTGCGGCAAATCCTGCAATTGCACCAATCAATAAATATATGATTAACTCCATAACGACATTTACCACGTTTAGATTCAAATGGATGTAGAAACTCGCGAACTGCAGCAACGTTTAAGTCAAGCAGGCCAACTCCCTGAAGTGTTGCTGATCAAGCCGATCACCACATCGACCAATGACGATGTCCGGGAACTGGCAACCAAAGGGGTACAACAGGTACTAGTGTGTAGCCGCGTGCAAACCCAGGGACGTGGACAGCGTCAACGTCAGTGGATTTCTCCTGAGGGGAACATCTATTTAAGCACATTGCTGCATACACAAAAAGTAATCGATGGTCGCCTGGCACTGGAAATTGCATTAAATATCCTGCAAATGCCAAGCCTAAAAGGACTGGACTTGCAGGTGAAATGGCCCAATGACCTGTACAGCCTGCAGGGGAAATGGGGTGGCATTCTGATTGAACCGATTTCGACTCAACAGGTGGTGGTTGGTGTCGGGATCAATATCAGCCCACTCATGGAAAGCATTCCAGACCAGCAGGTCACCTCTCTGACTGAATTGGGACTACCACATACTTCACGTGTAGATCTGATTGCCGAGTTGTATCTGGCTATTCAGCAAGCGGGGGAATGGTTTAATTATGGCAGTCAGAATCTGCCGGCACGGTTTAACCAATATGCTGCATTTTTCCAGCAAACAGTTGAATTTACCGATATTCAAGGCCAATATTCCGGAACTTTCCTCGGCATTCAAGACGATGGTGCGGTCATTATCGAAACGAATGCAGGTACGCAGACATTTTATCAGGGGCAACTCCGTCTTAAAAACGGTGGCTGAACAGGCATCATTCAATGAAAAAACTATGGTTGGATATCGGCAATACACGGCTCAAGTACTGGATTACGGAGCAGAACCAGATCATTGAACATGCCGCGGAAATGCATTTGCAATCCCCTGCCGACTTACTTCTTGGCTTGATTCAGCACTTTAAGAGTTTAGGCTTGCATCAGGTCGGGATTTCTTCCGTGCTGGACAAAGCAAATAATACCCGAATTCAATCGATTCTGACCTGCCTGAACATTCCTGTAGTTTTTGCCAAGGTACAGGCACGCTATGCCGGTTTGATCTGTGGCTATGATGATCCTTCCCAGCTTGGGATTGACCGCTGGTTGCAGGTGCTGGCCGTTGCCAAGTCGACCGAGCAAAATTACTGTGTCATCAGCTGCGGGACTGCCCTGACCATTGATCTAGCCCAAGGTCAGAAACATCTCGGCGGTTATATCCTGCCGAATCTGTATTTACAACGCGATTCCCTGATCCAGAATACCAAAGGCATTAAAATCCCGGATGCAGCTTTCGAGGAACTCAGTCCTGGGCGCAATACCATTGATGCCGTACATCATGGCATTTTATTCGGTCTGCTCAGTACCATTGAAAAAGTACTGCAAGATTTTCCGGCACAGCTGATCCTGACCGGTGGAGATGCTGCACTCTTTGCCCAGCATCTCGAACGGTTTCAGCCTATTATTGAACCCGATTTATTGCTTAAAGGCCTGCAGCATTTTGCAGATCATTTGCCAAACACAGTTTGAGCAGCTCGAGCAACTTTGAAAAATCTGCATAGCCATCCAGCTTGTTAAAATGCCCTGCATTTTTGATTTCAAAAATCTGTGCATTCAGGCTATGGCCCAAACGCAGTGAAATCGGTGCAGGCACATAAGGATTATTGCTGGAAAGCAGCATTACAAAACGTTTGGCGCCAAGTGATAAATTGTTCAGATCTAGCTTTACTGCCTGCACCATTTTGTTTAGTTCCGACCAGGCCACCAGTGGTGTATCAAAAGCTGCGACCAGCATTAGCCCGCCAATTTTCAACTGTGTACGGTTATAGTGTTCTTCGAGAAACTTTAGAGCACTTAAGCCACCCAAGCCATGCGCAACAATGAAACTATGCTCATCCAGGTACGGAATCTGTAGTTTCAGGTTGTGCTGCCATTCTTCCAGATCGGGTTGAAAAGGATTGGCCAGCATGATCCGTTTGGCCTCGAACCCGGCGTCTTTGATCTGCCGGCTTAACCACGGATACCAGTGGTCATTTGAGGTCGCCTGATAGTCAGGCACGATATAGACTTTCTTCGTTATATTTTTCATAGCATTGTACTTATTATATTGAGAGCAAAATGCTCCGACAAAAATTAAGTTTTTAATTATTTATTAGCGGATGAAATTCAATATTCCTTATTTAATTTCATCCTGTCATCATTGAACCAATCTGTTCATCATCCTCCCTATTTAGTTGAAGATTGGATCAGATAAGGCTGAATCACTCGCCAGACTTCCGGCAGTTCAGTACAACCCTGCGAATTAATGAAATGCCCTTGATGTTCGGCACAGACTACGATTGCATCCAGACTTTCCGCTTGCTCCAGACTGAAGTCAGGCTGAACCCGATCATCACCTTCCGAATAAATCACTACACGTTCATCAATCTGACGTTTTAGTAAATCAAAATCTACTTCAGCAGCGTCAATGAACGGATTAACTTCTTCCAGACGTCCCAGTCGGCCATTGAAACCGGCCACCAAAACCAGTTGTTTGATTCTCTGATTTTTTAATTCGCGACTTAAATAATGTAATGCAGCCAGACAACCCAGACTATGCGCAATAAAAATACTGTTTTCGTCAATCCCGTCAATCTGTTCACGCATTTGCTGTTCCCAGACCTCCAGTTTTGGCGTAGTTGACGGGTCAAGTCTGAGTACTTTCAAGCTGACATGTTCCTGCTGGGCTTTTTCCTGAATCCATGGAAACCAGTTTTCTTCAGGACTTGCGGTATAGCCATGCACCACAATCACTTGAGTCATTAGAAACATCCTTCTGTATTATTTTATTTCGAATGTTTTCGAGTCTGCCTGATTTTTCTAGAAATTTGGGTAAGCAAATGTTGTTTTGTTTAAACTGGATATAAAAGAAAATACAGACAATAAAAAAGGCGCTGTACGCGCCTTTTTTATTTAAAACAGTTATTTTTTGTCGTTGCCGCCGAACAGTGGGCCCATACCACCGCCACCGCCAAACTGTTTTTGCAGACCGCTCAGTGATTTCATCATTTTTGCCATACCCGACGGATTAGCAAATTTCTTCATCATCTTCGCCATTTGCGCATGCTGTTTAATCAGCTTGTTGACTTCTGAGACTTCCATACCGCAACCTGCTGCAATACGCTTTTTACGGCTTGGATTCATCAGGTCAGGGTTACGGCGCTCCTTGATAGTCATCGACTGGATAATCGCTTCCATTTTCTTCACTTGCTTTTCAGGATTCGCCTGCGCAATTGCATCTTGAATACCAGAATTGCTCATGCCTGGAAGTTTGTCCAGGAAGCCCATCATGCCGCCCATCTTGTTCATCTGCTCGAATTGCATCAGCATATCTTCAAAGTTGAAGCTACCGCCTTTTTGCAATTTCTTCGCCATTTTCTCGGCTTTTTCTTTGTCGATTTTGCGTTCAACTTCTTCGACCAAAGAAAGCACGTCACCCATGCCCAGAATACGCTGTGCCACACGTTCCGGATGGAATGGCTCAAGAGCATCCAGTTTTTCACCCATACCGAGGAACTTGATTGGCTTGCCAGTAATCGCACGAACAGACAGTGCTGCACCACCACGCGCATCACCATCAGTTTTAGTCAGGATCACACCCGTCAAAGGAAGCGCATCGTTAAATGCTTTGGCTGTATTTGCCGCATCCTGACCGGTCATGGCATCAACCACGAACAGGGTTTCAGTCGGATTAATCGCTGCATGCAGCTCTTTAATCTCTTCCATCATATCGTCATCGATATGCAGACGACCTGCAGTATCGACAATCAGTACATCGGCAAACTGGATTTTTGCCTGTTCAATTGCACGATTAACGATGCTGATCGGTTTTTCAGTAGCACTCGATTCAAGGAAAATCGCGCCAACTTCGCCAGCCACTGTCTGTAACTGCTTGATCGCAGCCGGACGATAAACGTCGGCAGACACCATAGCTACTTTTTTCTTTTGACGCTCTTGCAGGAAGCGCGCAAGTTTGGCTGCAGTCGTGGTTTTACCCGCACCCTGCAAACCGGCAAGCAGTACCACCACCGGTGGTTTTGCTGCAAGGTCAAGGCTTTCATTAGCCTCGCCCATCATTTTGGTCAATTCGTCATAGACGATTTTGACGAAGGCTTGCCCTGGTGATAACTGAGTCATCACTTCCTGGCCTAATGCTTCTTCCTTAACTTTCGCGATAAATTCACGAGTTACAGGTAACGCAACGTCGGCTTCAAGAAGTGCCATACGTACTTCACGTAACGTATCTTTAATATTGTCTTCGGTTAGCTGCCCTGAGCCAGTAACATTTCTTAAACTCTGCGTGAGTCGTTCTGTTAAGGTATCAAACATTGCAAAATCCGCTTAAAATAGCCAGTAGCAAAAAATTGTTTCTTAAAATAGAAAATTTATGCATAGAATGCTATAGGATACTGTAGTTCGCACTGAATTTATATAAATGAATATTCATCACCCTTAAAAAGGTTTGACATGCTTAGCCTACCCTTGGTTTACACGATCTTAGCATTAATCGCTTATACCTCCTCTTTTTGGTATCTGTTCATTCATTTAATGACTAAACGTACTCCAAATCAATGGTTTGTCGGCTTAACAGCTTTAGTTGGACTGGTACTGCATGCTTTGGTTTTATCAGGTGACATGTATACCCCAATGGGGATGAATTATGATGTATTTGCCTTACTTTCCTTTACGTCAGGGCTAATGCTGCTGCTAAGCATCATTTACAGTACCTATCGGCCGATTATTGCGCTAAACCTGATTGGTATTCCCGTCGCTGCGACCGGCCTGATTCTCGGTTTCAGTTTCACCCAGCCAGCGAAAGTTATTGCACAAAATTCCCTAGGTCTGGATATTCATATTATCTTGTCCCTATCCGCTTATGCTGTGTTATTGATGGCGACGATTCAGGCCGTCATTTTGCGGTTTCAGGATCGTGAACTGAAGAAAAAACAGAAACGTCGGGTTTGGGTGAATCTGTTGCCCTCCTATCAGGATATGGAATCTTTGTTGTTCGATATGCTGATGACCGGTTTCATTTTACTGACACTGGCATTGGGTTTCGGCTTCTTTACCATCGATAATTTCTTTGCCCAGCATCTGGCCCATAAGACTGCCTTTAGTATTGTGTCCTGGCTGGTTTATGGTGCATTACTGATCGGCCACTGGAAATTTGGCTGGCGTGGTCAGAAAGCAGTGCGCTTTACCCTGCTCGGGTTTGGCCTGCTGGCGCTCGGCTTTATCGGTTCCAAATTTGTGCTGGAAATGCTGTTAAACAAATAAGCTGATTGATCTTCGATCGGTATTATAAAAGCCCAGCTAAGACTGGGCTTTTTATTTAATTATCCATTCCTTTATCTGGATTTATCCTTCCCACTCGTAGCGATAGCGGCCAACTCACCACCCGGGGCAATTCTGGATCTTCCCATTCTGGCAATAAGGCATCTGCCAGTACATTCAGCGGATTATGTCCGAGTGCCTGGGTGGCTGCTTTTACAGCTGACCAGGTACTCATATAGCCTATCAGTTGGTAAAAGTTCCACTCGACTTGTAATACCGGCGGCTGTACAGAAATTTCCTGAAATGGAAATGGCAGATTTTTGTATCCTTCATCGACATGGCGACGTTCAGGTGCCCAATAGGGTGCGATCGTCACTTCATAAAAATGTCTGAAATAATGATTCAGATGTTCTTCATCAATGCTGAATACCCCATAACTAATAAGAGCCAGAATGGCATTGGATTTTGCAATACGGCGAACTTCCGCATAGAACTTGTCCAGATCCAGCCAATGGGCAGCCTGCGCGACTGAAATCAGATCTACACTCTGGTCAATACATAGGATTTCTTCGGCTAAGGCCTGATGATATTGAATTTTCGGATGAGGTTTGGCCTGTGCGATTTGTTCGCTACTCGCATCAATGGCAATGATCTGATCAAAATAATGCGCCAAAACCTCTGAAAACTGTCCTGAGCCACAGCCGACGTCTAAAGCCAATTTGGTACTCGTTGATAGCTCTGCCAGCATCTTCCCCAAAGTGTCCGGATAATGCGGGCGAAACAAGGCATAATCTTGAGACTGCTGGGAGAAATGGTCTTTAAATTCCCGACTTTTCATCTGCACTTTCCTGACCTGCATTCTAACAGCTTAGCTTGATCCGGAAAGGCGACAATAGTAATTTGGTTTCATTTCCAATAATTTTAAAACTAAAAAATTAGCGTATTTTAATTATCTAAAATTATTAGAAATCAGCGAGTTTAACTATTTTGCTTGATCTGATAATCGGCTTTAAAGTTCTGATAATCACGTCGCTCTGCGGAATCTTCAGTTAAAGCTTCTACTTCCTGCAAGGTATTCAAACAACGTGCAGTGAGCTGGATATATTGCTCGGTGCCATGGCTTTTCCAGACAATTTCTTTTTCTTCTAAAGGACGGATGACTTTTGCCGGACTGCCAAGTACCAGATTATTCGCTGGCACTTTGAATTTGGCCTTAACTGTACTGTTGGCCCCAACAATGACATTCTCCCCGATCTCGGCCTCATCCAGAATTACGCTGTTCATACCGATCAAGGCATTTTTTCGTACCACGCAGCCATGCAGAATGGCACCATGACCAACATGGCCATATTCTTCAACCAAGGTCACACTGTCCGGAAATCCATGAATGGTACAGGAATCTTGGACATTGGCATTTTTCTGGATATGAATCCGACCAAAATCGGCCCGCAGCGAAGCGAACGGACCAATATAAACTCCGGCTTCAATGATCACATCACCGATCAGCACAGCCGTAGGATGGACATAAGCTTCAGGGCTGACGACAGGAATCACCCCATCAATCGCATAACATGGCATAGACTCCTCCTTGAGCTATTACATTCATGATTTTTTTAAATATTAAAAGGTCAATTCCGGCTGCTTTAAACCACCAAAACGTTTATAAAATTGTGGATGTGCCGGTGGCATAAGGCCTTCCGCGGTCCGGGCAGTCTCCAGGAAAAACTCATCTCCTGCTGCAAATACCGCCTGATATAGATTGGTACTTAAGTTACGTGCAATCAGTGACAACCAGTCTGTTGGCAATAGTTCAAATGGCAGATTCGGGTCTTTCAATAAAATACGGCGATACTGGTGGATCAGCAGGATACGGATCTGAAAGGCTTGTACCGGATCCAGTTCCTCTTCATTTTCCACCAGATAGAAAAACTCGCGGAAATCGCTAATAAATTTTTCATAACGCTGATGCAGTTCCGGGATTGGCCAGTTAGTCTCAACCATGCGTTTAATGGTTGGATAAGATTCCTGCCAAAGCTGTAAAGTTTCAGCACGAAACACTACGACCTGATCGGTCATCTTGTTATTCAGTAACAGGTTTTGCAGTTTCTGCTGATCACACCCCGGATAGGCCATGACATTGGTCGCGATATTGGCAAAGCCTAACCATTCCAGTTCTTTTTTCAGTGTCTGTTTATTTTCCAGTTCAACTGAACTGAGTAGAACCAGATCCCATTTCTGGTCCCATTCATTATGCTGGAAGCTGTAAATCTTTTGGTCTGCGGTAATAAAACGCTGACGGCTGCTTTCGGTAATCCGGTAATAACTGGTGCGGCCAATTTTTTCAGAACTCAGCCAGCCATTTTGTACCAGACGGAATACGGCGGTACGCACAGAACGCTCATTGAAGCCGAATACATCCATCAGCTGAATCAGGCTGGCAAGACTAATGACTCCCCCGCGGTGATAAATACTGTCACCAAAAATCGTCATTACCAATGAGGTTCCACTGAGGGTCTCATTCTGAATGAAATCATCAATTACTTGTTTTAATTTCGGATTCATTACGTTCAATTTACCTTGTTAAAGCCGGATGACAGACCTGAGCCTGTCATCCAGACGTATTTAAGCGGACTTTCGGATATCAAACACCCGCTGAGCCTTACCTTCAGAAAGTGGCAAGCTACCTTCCGGTAAAACTTCCACACTGACACTAATCCCGACCATGGTCTTGATTTGTACTTTCAGCTGATTTGCCAATTGGTGTGTCATATTTATAGCACTATCTTTACGCATTTCGGTACGAATATGCAATGTATCCAGATGACCCTGTTTACAAATCTGAATCTGATAATTTGGAATAAGCTGCGGAATATGCAGGATTTGCTCTTCAATTTGTGATGGGAACACATTCACGCCACGAATAATCATCATGTCATCACTGCGACCGACAATCTTGTCCATACGACGCATGGTACGCGCTGTACCTGGCAATAAGCGTGTCAGATCACGGGTACGGTAACGAATTACCGGCATACCTTCTTTGGTAATGGTGGTAAATACCAGTTCACCCAGCTCACCATCAGGTAATACTTCACCAGTTTCCGGATGGATAATTTCAGGATAGAAGTGATCTTCCCAGATGGTAGGACCATCTTTGGATTCCAGACATTCCATCGCCACACCCGGCCCCATCACTTCAGAAAGGCCATAAATATCCAGTGCATCAATACCCAGACGTTCTTCGATTTCACGGCGCATTTCATTGGTCCAAGGCTCTGCACCAAAGATCCCGGTCTTGATTGAACAGTCCTTGGCAGTTCCGAATTTTTTCTCCAGACATTCAATAATGTTCAGACAGTATGATGGAGTGACCATTAAAGCTGTTGGCTTGAAATCATGAATCAGCTGGGCCTGCTTGTCGGTCTGGCCACCTGACATTGGAATTACGGTAGCGCCCAGACGTTCTACACCATAATGTGCACCTAGACCACCAGTAAACAGGCCGTAACCATAAGATACCTGAATCGTATCTTTACTACTGAGTCCTGCTGCACGTAACGAGCGTGCCACCACATCTGACCAGGTATTAATGTCATTCTGGGTATAACCAACTACAGTCGGCTGACCTGTAGTACCTGAAGAAGCATGTACACGGACAATCTGCTCCTGAGGCACAGAAAACATGCCAAATGGATAGTTTTCGCGAAGATCCTGCTTGGTGGTGAACGGGAATTTTGCCAGGTCTTCCAGTGATTTTAAGTCATCCGGATGGACACCGGCTTCATCAAACTTTTTCTTGTAAACCGTACTGTTCTGATAGGCATGCTGCAGTGTTTTTTTCATACGTTCCAATTGCAGGCTACGTAATTCATCTACTGAAGCGGTTTCAATCTGTTCCATTGCATTGTTATTCATATTCTTGCTCCTGCTGCAGTCATCCTGACTGCTGATGATTTCTCTTTTGATTCAGTCCTTAAGCCACATTTTCCAGAATCAGTGCGACACCCTGTCCAACACCGACACACATGGTACAAAGGGCATATTTTCCTTGCTTGCGCTGTAATTCTTTCATGGCAGTAATCACGAGTCGTGTACCGCTCATTCCGAGTGGATGGCCAAGGGCAATAGCACCCCCGTTTGGATTGACTCGTGGATCATCATCCTGAAGGCCTAGCTCACGTAGCACTGCAAGTGCCTGTGCGGCAAAGGCTTCATTCAGTTCGATCACATCCATCTGTTCCAGACTTAAGTTTGTCTGTTTTAATACTTTCTGTATCGCTGGTACTGGTCCAATCCCCATATAGCGTGGCTCTACACCTGCACTGGCAATTCCTACCACCCGTACTAGCGGTTTCAGTCCATATTGTTCTGCGAAATATTTATTACCCAGTAGCACACAGGCTGCACCGTCATTGACACCAGACGCATTACCCGCAGTTACCGAACCACCTTCCTTTCGAAATGGTGCTTTTAAAGAAGATAACTTTTCTAAAGTAGTATCGGCACGTGGATGCTCATCTTCAGTAATCACCTGAGTAGAACCTTTAGCACCTTTGATTTCTACTGGCAGGATTTCTGCCTGAAAAATGCCATTCTGCTGTGCCTGTGCAGTTTTTTGCTGGCTGCGATAAGCAAACAGATCCTGATCTTCACGATTAATCTGATATTTTTCAGCTACGTTTTCTGCCGTTTCCGGCATGCTATCTACGCCGAAACCTGCCTTGAATTTTGGATTGATAAAACGCCAGCCAATGGTGGTGTCATAAATTTCCGGAGTACGGCTAAATGCTGTGGTTGGCTTGGATTGTACAAATGGCGCACGGCTCATGGATTCTACCCCACCGGCCACTACAAACTGCGCTTCACCCGATTTAATTGCACGTGCTGCCAGGCCGACCGCATCCAGACCGGAAGCACAGAGACGATTTACAGTAATAGCAGGTACGCTTTCCGGCAGGCCCGCTAAAAGTGCTGCCATACGCGCGACATTACGATTATCTTCACCGGCCTGATTGGCACAGCCTAAAATCACTTCATCAACTTCTGCCCATGGCAGATTAGGATGCTGCTGTTTTAAATACTGGATCGGTAAAGCAGCCAGATCATCAGCACGAATACTGCTCAAACCACCTGCGTAACGACCAATTGGGGTACGAATACCGTCAAAAATATAAACATGTTCCATCGTTCTTGTTCCTTAGCTCGCCATACCTTAGTCTGTTGGCGATACTTGTTGCGCCTGTCCTAGCGCTGTCTGCTTAGTTCAATATATACCAGGTTGTATCACTCTTCACCAAAAATACGATACATATTTTTTAATATTTGTAAATTCCTGACATATTAAATTCCATTTACTCATCCAAATCATTTTTTTGAATAAATAAAATAAAAAATAATTCAAAAATCAACAGCTTGAGTAGAAAAGTAGTGCATAAATCTATATTTTCAGATTTCATTTACTATCAGGGTACTACTACATATAACATAGGACCTAACTAACCATCAGACCAAATAGGTATCATATTCATACCTGTCAGGAATAATTCAACTCGACCAAGTGGCTAAGCGACAACTGAAAGGAAAAATCGCACAACTTTGAGCCGAGTCAAATCCATCTCCGGCAGATTTAGCAGCCCTTATATTGTGGTGTGCGTTTTTGCATAAAGGCCTGAACGCCCTCACGATAATCATTAGAACGGCCCGCCAGACGTTGCAGATCCCGCTCCAGAATCAGTTGCTCATCCAGATTATTGTCTGCAGCGGCATGAATCGCTTTCTTGATCAGGGATAGACCATAAGTCGGCTGAGTCGCCAGATGTTCAGCCATTTTTTCAGCTTCTGCTTTTAACTGATCATCTTCAACTACCTGCCAGATCATGCCGAGTTGCAGTGCACGTTCAGCCGAGATTTTGTCACCCAGCATCGCCAGACCCATCGCTTGGGCACGGCCAACCAGGCGTGGTAGGAACCAGGTACCCCCTGAATCTGGCACCAGACCGAGACGGCAAAAAGCCTGAATAAATGAAGCAGATTTGGCAGCTACCACGATGTCACAAGCCAGTGCAATATTGGCACCTGCACCCGCTGCTACACCATTTACGGCACAGATCACCGGTTTTGGCATTTCAGTAATCAGTTTAATCAGCGGGTTGTAGTATTTTTCAATGGATAAACCTAAATCTGGAGCATCAGCATTTGGATCTACTACACGGTCGTTCAGGTCCTGACCAGCGCAGAAACCACGACCTTCTGCAGAAATCACCACTGCGCGAATTGCTGAATCTTGCGCCCAGCGTTTTACGACAGAAGATACTTCCTGATGCATGGTTTCATTAAAACTGTTGAGCTGTTTAGGACGATTAAAAGTCAGGTAGCCCACTGCATTTTTTTCTTCAACAATAATTGTTTGGTAATCCATTACACACCTTTTAAGTTTCTATTTCGTTCATGCATTTATCTGCATGGTGCTTAATTTAAAATCTTTACTCGTCGAAACTGAGACGAACATTTCGAGTGGTTGGACGCGCCTGACAGCTCAGCACATAACCTTTCTGGATTTCTTCTTCTTCCAGGCTATAGTTGATTGCCATTTCCACTTCACCTTGCAGCACCTTACATTTACAGGTTGCGCATACCCCGCCCTTGCAGGCATATGGCAGATCTGCACCAGCACGTAAAGCCGCATCCAGAATGCTGTCATCCTGTTTGGACACTTCAATGATCAGCTCACGACCATCCAGAATGATGTTGACCTTTTCCTCGGTACGGCTTTCGATCTGCTGTGTAGAGGCTTTTGGTGCAGTACCGGTATTAAAGCGTTCGGTGTGAATTTTGCTGCGTTCGATCCCAAGGGTTGGCAAAACGGTTTCTACTGCATTCATCATTTCTTCAGGGCCACAGGCAAAGCAGTGATCGGTTTCTGCTGGAATCAGGCCTGCCTGGAACAGCTGCTGCAGTTTTTCTGCATCAATACGACCATTGAAAATCTCGCTGTCATTTAGCTCACGCGAGAAAATATTGATCAGTTGCAAACGCTCTTTAAAGCGGTCTTTCAGATCCATGATCTGTTCAGAGAACATGGTCTGTTTCCAGGAACGGTTACCATAAACCAGTGTAAAAGTGGCATCTTGTTGACGGTTCAAAACTGCTTTGACAATAGAGAGGATTGGCGTAATACCACTACCTGCAGCAAAACCCAGATAATGTTTACCACCAGTCTTGGCCGCTTTCTGGAAAAACACACCTTGTGGTGGCATCACTTCCAGTACATCGCCCACTTTCAGGTTTTCATTGGCCCAGGTTGAGAACTGGCCTTGATCAATTTTCTTGATCGCAATACTCATGTCTTCATCACTATCGCTACAGATCGAATAGCAACGGCGCAATTCTTCCTGTTCAGTCAGATGACGGATCGTTAGGTGTTGGCCCGGCTGATACTGAAAGCTCTCGGCATGTTCCGGACTCAGTTCAAAAGCAATGCAAATTGCCTGTTCAGTCTGAGGCTGAATAGATTTAATGGTTAACGGAATAAACTGGCTCATTTCAAAATCCTTCTTAAGCTGTGGCGATCTCACGCTTTATTGTTATGGCTTGTGCGCTTAAGCCCTTAAATACATTTAAAATAGTCAAACGGCTCCAGGCATTCCTGACATTTGTACAGCGCCTTGCAAGCGGTTGAACTGAATTCACTGAGTAATCGGGTGTGGTGGCTATGACAATGTGGACACTGGATGCCATCGCTGAGTGCGACATGGGTACCGCAGCTGTTTGAACCACCTTTGGGTGGAGCAATGCCATATTGCTGCAGTTTCTGTTTGCCTTCCTCACTCATCCAGTCAGTGGTCCAGGCTTCTGACAGATCGACCACGACTTTGACTGGCGTCAGCTCATGTGCTGTGAATGCCTGGGTGATTTCCGCCTTGAGCAGATCGGTTGCCGGACAGCCACTATAAGTGGGTGTCAATCGGACGACGATCTCATCCTGCGGATTAATCTCCACCCCGCGAATCATGCCCAGGTCAAGGATCGACAGGACTGGAATTTCCGGATCGGAAACCTGTGCCAGAACCTCCCAGCATTGATCTTCTACATGTCTAATCAAGTTCATGCCACTCACTCCCTGTGATGTGCTGGATTTACCAGTTCATGCCTGGATAGCTGCGCTGCATATATTGCAGTTCCGCCAGTACATAACCCAGATGTTCGGTATGTAGTCCCTGCTTGGCGCCACTACGGTAAGCACCACTTTCTGGCAAGCTCAGTTCAAAACGTTGCAACTCAGCAGATATGCTTTCCAACCATTTCGGTTTCAGCAGTTCCACATCCGGAATCAGGTGAGCATCAACCAGCTGACGTTCATCTGCAGTCAGGCTGAACAGCTCTTCAGTAAAGCGCCATAGCTGGTTCAGACCATTCTGGATCTTTTCATGTGCTTCTGCAGTACCTAAGCTCAGACGTTCCATCCATGAGGTTGAAAAACGCAAATGGTATTTCACCTCTTTCAGCGACTTGATGGCGAATGAAGAAATGTCTTCATTCTTGCTATTGCTGAGTGCCGCAAACAGCAAAGCATGGTAATGATCCATCAACCACTGACGTACGATGGTTTGACCAAAGTCACCATTTGGCTGTTCACTCAACAGCAAATTGCGGTATTCACGCTCGGTACGAAAATAAGCCAGTTTGTCTTCATCACGACCTTGCCCTTCAATTTCACCGGCGAGACTCAGTGCTGTACGTGCCTGACCCAGTAAGTCCAAACCGATATTTGCCAATGCAATATCCAGCTCTAGCTCCGGTGCGTGACCGCACCACTCTGCCAGACGGTGTGAAAGGATGAGTTGGCTGTCGCCAACATGCAGTAAAAATTGTGCCAATACCTGATTCGTCATTGCTCTTTCCTCCACCTTACATGTGTTCGATGCCATCTGGAATGTGATAGAAGGTCGGATGACGGTAGACCTTATTCAATGAAGGATCAAAAAACTCCGATTTTTCATCTGGTTGAGATGAGGTAATCAGTTCAGATTTCACGACCCAGATACTTACACCTTCATTGCGACGGGTATAGACGTCACGGGCATTTTGCAGGGCAATTTCATCATCAGGGGCGCGCAGGCTGCCGACATGACGGTGGCTCAGACCCTGTTTGCTGCGAATAAATACTTCGTATAAAGACCAGTTATTCTTGTTCATTTGCATATCCTTGTGCTATTCCGTTGCCTTAAGCGATTTTTCGTTGATCTGACTGCTGCTGTTGCTTGCTGGCATAAACTGCTGCTGATTCACGCACCCATTTGCCGTCTTCCCAAGCCTTGCGACGTGCTTCAATACGTTCGTGGTTGCATGGACCTTTGCCTGCCAGTACATCGAAAAACTCATCCCAGTTCACTTCGCCAAATTCATAGTGGCCTGTTTCTTCATTAAACTTCAGGTCTGGATCCGGTACAGTTAGGCCAAGCTGCAATACTTGCGGCACAGTATTATCGACAAATTTCTGACGCAATGCATCATTACTGAATAATTTGATTTTCCACTGCATGCTTTGCGCACTGTTTGGAGAATTGTCATCACTTGGACCAAACATCATTAATGCCGGCCACCAGAAACGATTCACTGCATCCTGTGCCATTTGTTTCTGTTCTGGTGTACCTTCTGCCAGTTGCATCATGGCTTCAAAACCTTGACGCTGATGGAAACTTTCTTCTTTACAGATACGCACCATGGCACGTGCATAAGGACCATAAGAAGTACGACACAGCGCCACCTGGTTGACGATTGCCGCCCCATCCACCAGCCAGCCAATCGCCGCTACATCTGCCCAGGTCAAAGTTGGATAGTTAAAAATGGATGAGTATTTCATGCGGCCAGCAATCAGCTTTTCCATCATGTCATCACGGTCTGCACCAAGCGTTTCTGCTGCACTGTACAGGTACAGGCCATGCCCGGCTTCATCTTGTACTTTAGCCAGCAATACCGCTTTACGTTTCAAAGTCGGTGCGCGGGTAATCCAGTTACCTTCTGGCAGCATGCCAATCACTTCTGAATGTCCGTGCTGACCAATCTGGCGAATCAGGGTCTTTCTATAGGCATCCGGCATCCAGTCCTTCGCTTCAATCGAAATGTCCTGCTCTATCTTCTGATCGAATGTTTGTTGTTGCTTATTCATGTTTGTCTCACTTATCCCAAGTGCTGATACAATCAAATTAAAACGATACAAATATAAAATCAATACTATTTTTTAAGTATCATATATTTTTTAAAAGCATTTTCTATTAAGATATTGTTTTTATTGTTTTTAAATTTTTAATTACATCAAAGTTACTTTTTTGTTTGCGGATTATGATTGACATTTAAGCTTTTTGATTGCAATTTATGAAACATCAAAAGTAAAAATAAACTCAATAACGTATCATAAATGGAGTTATACAATGTTGGAACTGGACAGCACTACCCAGAGCACAGATCTTCAGGACGACACACAGGCGCATTACGCAGCTAAAGTTAAAGTATTGAGTTCACTGGTTTTAGGTGGTGAACATAGCGCACAAAATGACTTGCGTACGGTCTATCACGCCATTAGCGGTGAAGCGATTTATCAGGTCAGCAGTCACGGCATCGACATGTATAACGTAGTGCAATATGCCAAACAGAAAGGTGCTGCCATTGCCCATTGGACCTTCCACCAGCGTGCCAATGCCCTGAAACAGGTTGCACAATATTTACTAGAACGTAAGGAAGATTATTACCGCCTGGCAGCCGCAACCGGCTGTACCCGCAAAGATGCCTGGATTGATATTGAAGGTGGGATCGGCACCCTGTTTGCCTATTCAAGCCTGGTTCGCCGTGAACTCAGCGATGAAACGGCACTGGTGGAAGATGCCTGGATTCCATTATCCAAACACGGCAGCTTTGGTGCCAAACATATTCTGAGCCCGAAAGCCGGTGTAGCAGTGCATATCAATGCATTTAACTTCCCAATCTGGGGCATGCTGGAAAAAATTGCACCTACTCTACTAGCCGGTGTGCCATGTATTGTTAAGCCGGCAACAGAAGGCGCAGAACTGACACATGCAGTCGTTAAAGACATTTTAGCCAGTAATTTATTGCCAGAAGGTGCTCTGCAGCTGATCTGCGGGCAGACTTACGACCTGTTTGATCACCTGAATGCACAGGATACGGTAACCTTCACAGGTTCGGCTGCTACCGGCCAGAAACTGCGTGCGCATCCGCACCTGAATGCCCACTCTATTCCATTCAGCATGGAAGCCGACTCGGTAAACAGTGCCATCCTGACCCAGCAAGCCAACGATGAAACCATTGACCTGTTTGTGCGTGAAGTCTTCCGTGAAATGACAACCAAGGCCGGACAAAAATGTACTGCAATTCGTCGTGCCTTTGTGCCAGCAGCATTGCTCGATACCGTACAGCAACGCCTGACTGAGAAACTACAGAAAGTGGTCATGGGTGATCCTGCACAGGACGGCGTAACCATGGGTGCTCTGGCCAGCGTTAAACAGAAGCATGATGTTGCTGCCAAGGTAGAACAGCTGGCACAGGAAGCTGAAATCATCATGGGTAGCCACCTGCGCCAGGACTTTGCCATCCAGGTCGCACATCCAGAAAAATCTGCTTTCTATCCGCCAACAGTGCTTTTATGTAAAGATCCGGTTCAGGCCCAGCAGATTCATAATATCGAAGCCTTTGGCCCAGTGGTTACATTGATGCCCTATAGTAACCTACCACAACTGGCAACATTAGTAGCTCGTGGTGAAGGCAGTCTGGTCGCTTCAATCGTGCGTAACCATGATGAAAATATTGAACAGCTACTCAGCAAGATCGCGCCTTGGCATGGTCGTGTGCATATTCTGGATCGTGAAAGCGCTAAGGAAAGTACCGGTCATGGTTCACCACTGCCATTGTTAGTGCATGGTGGTCCGGGGCGTGCTGGCGGTGGTGAGGAACTCGGTGGTCTGCGTGCAGTGAAACACTATATGCAGCGTACTGCTATTCAAGGCTCACCAAATGTGCTGACTCAGGTCGGTCATAGCTGGACTGCGGGTGCGGAGGTATTTGAAGACCGCGTGCATCCATTCAAGAAATCCTTTGATGAACTGCGGATCGGTGAACGCCTGCTGACTGCACGCCGTACCATTACTGAAGCTGATATTGTCAACTTTGGTGGTTTAAGTGGTGATTACTTCTATGCACATATGGATAAGATTGCGGCTGCGGAATCCCTGTTCGGTGAACGCGTCGCACATGGTTACTTCATTGTCTCTGCCGCTGCTGGTCTGTTTGTTGATGCCGCTCCGGGTCCTGTCATTGCTAACTACGGTATGGATAACCTTCGCTTCGTAGAACCGGTGAAAATTGGCGATACCATTCAGGTAGAACTGACCTGCAAGCAGAAAACCCCTAAACCACTGCGTGATGAGCAAAAACCGCATGGTGTCGTGGTTTGGGACATCAAAGTGAAAAACCAGCACAATGAACTGGTCGCGACTTATGACATCCTGACTCTCGTGGAAAAAGCCGCTTAAGCACTATTTTCAGATATTTAAAGCAAAAGGGAATCTATTTGATTCCCTTTTTTATTCATTTAAAAATAATTGTATCTTTTTAATCCCGACATATTGACGGCTATGCAAATTACTCCTAGATTAGATTAATTGATACACATTAAAAATAAAAATAATTAATTTTGTATCAAATAAACCAATCACTATAACTTGCACAGGATGTTGCATGATGAATGAAAAAACATTAGTCATAGACAAGGTTGACAATGACGTCCAACCACTCGATTCTCATCTAAAAATTACTACGCCTATCCCTGAACAGGTGGCTACAGAAATTCCACCAGCAACTCCGGAACGTAGCAGCTATCAATGGTATGTGGTAATCATCTGTATGGTGGCCTACATTCTGTCTTTCGTAGACCGTCAGATTTTATCCCTGATGATTGAGCCGATTAAGGCCGACTTGATGCTCAGTGATACCCAGTTCAGCCTGTTGCAGGGGCTGGCCTTTTCGCTGTTTTATGCCTTTATGGGCGTACCGATCGCCGCACTGGCCGACAAGAAATCACGTGTGAAAATTATTTCGGTTGGGATCGCTTTCTGGAGTCTGGCCACTGCAGCCTGTGGCCTCAGTAAAAACTTTATCCAGATGTTCCTGGCTCGCCTTAGTGTCGGTGCAGGTGAAGCAGCCCTATCTCCTGCTTTTTACTCAATCGTGGCGGATCTGTTTCCTAAACATAAACTAGGCCGTGCGCTAGGCGTATATGCGATTGGTGCTTTTATCGGTTCAGGACTGGCTTTCCTGATCGGCGGTTATGTCATCGGTCTGCTCAAGGATGTTAGTTTCGTTACTTTACCGGTAATTGGTGAGATCAAGACTTGGCAACTGACCTTTATGATTGTCGGTTTACCGGGTGTATTGCTGGCGCTGCTCATGATTTTGACCGTACGGGAACCCGAGCGTAAAGGCCTCAAAATGGATGCGAATGGTGTCGCCGTTAAAGCATCTTTTAAGAATTCCATCGGTTTTATTAAAACCCATAAAAAGACTTTCTTCTGTCATTTTATTGGCTTCTCTTTCTATACTATGATGCTGTATTCCCTGCTCGGCTGGGCACCGGCCTACTACATGCGTCACTTTGGCCTGGATGCAAGCCAGACCGGATATATCCTTGGAAGTATTATTCTTGTTGCAAATACTTCAGGTGCCTTATTCTGTGGCTGGCTCATCGACTTCTTTTCTAAACGTGGCTATAGCGATGCAGCAATCCGTGCCGGTGCAATTGGCTGTGCTGCCCTGATCATTCCAAGCGTGCTGTTTACCCAAGTCGACAATATGCAGCTTTCATTCGCACTGATCTTTGTCGCGATGTTCTTCTCCACCTTCCCGATTCCAGCATCAGCCGCTGCTACCCAGATGTTGACACCAAACCAGTTGCGCTCTCAGGTATCAGCCAAATTCCTGTTGATTTCTAACCTGATTGCACTCGGTGTGGGTACAACTGCGGTGGCGCTGATTACAGACCGATATTATGAAAATACCCTAATGGTGGGGAATTCAATTTCTATCGTCAATGCGATAGCCGGCCTGATTGGTGTATTCCTACTGTATAAAGGCTGTCAGTATTATCGTGAAAGCATGAAAGTTGAAAAGCTGGTCGATTAAGACAATATTAGATTTTCAAGCTTTAAATCCAAACCTTAAATCAGCCGATTTAAGGTTTTTTATTTAGATAGCAAAAGATCAATAGATACTCATTCACACTCAATCTTTTTCTGCAATTCATATGAAAATTAAACTGCCTGGACTTTCCCACCAAAAAGCCGTATAACACCGTTTTTCGAATTAACAGGTGTTGACCGTTGAAACTTGTTCTTGCACCCATGGAAGGCTTAACTGACCCGATTATGCGTGATGTACTGACATCCGTTGGGAGCTTCGACTGGTGTGTAACCGAGTTTATTCGTGTCACGGATTCGGTGCTACCAGATCATATCTATCACACCTACTGCCCTGAACTGTTAAATGAGGGCAAAACTGCTGCCGGTACGCCGGTGCATGTACAGTTTCTGGGAAATAATCCGGAAATGCTGGCAGCCAATGCAGTGAAGGTCGCTGCCATGGGCGCGCCTGCAATTGATATGAATTTCGGTTGCCCAGCTAAAACCGTGAATCGTCACCGTGGTGGTTCAGTGCTGCTAGATGAACCTGAAGTCGTCTATGAATTGGTCAAAGCTGTTCGTGATGCAGTGCCTGCACATATCCCGGTTTCGGCGAAAATGCGTCTGGGTTATATGGATCGCAACTTCATGATGGAAAATGCCCATGCCATTGAAGATGCTGGAGCGGCCTGGGTCACTGTCCATGCACGAACCAAAGCCGATGGCTATACTCCGCCAGCCTTCTGGGACCAACTGCAACCGATTCGTGAAGCACTAAAAATCAATGTGATTGCCAATGGTGAAATCTGGACCAATACCGATGCCAAGCAATGTCAGCTAGAATCAGGCTGTGAAGACCTGATGATTGGCCGTGGTGCGGTCACTACACCTGATCTGACCCAATGTATTCGCCAGAATTCTGATGAGCCGCTCATCACCTGGAATGAACTACTGGAACTGCAAATCCGTTTCCTGAATGGTTCCTATAAAAAGGAAATGAATATGGTCGGCCGTTACAAACAATGGCTGGGGATGATGTCCAAGCATTATCCTGAAGCTAAAGCACTCTGGGATGAGGTTAAACGGATTAAACAGCTGGTTGAAATTACTGAAAAATTAAAAGCCTCGAAAAATTAAGAAAAAGCCTTTGAATAATTCAAAGGCTTTTCTGTTCGGATTGCCGCCTGTTTAAATTTGCGACATGTTCACGGTTGGTTTTCCAGGATTTTTCTAGTACTTCCTTCTCCAAGCGAATCTGGATATGTTTAATCTTGGTGTCAGAAATAACTCGCTGATTAAAGCTTTTTACATAATCTGTCCAACCTGCACCTCGAAATACATAATTTGGCATTGGGGTTTTGAATACCGCATCTGGCATAAATACAATCACAGAATGCAGCTGGTCTGGCTCAATAATATCAGCCAGCACCTGCTCCAGAACTTTGATGTGCTTATAATTCTGATGAATCGGATTTTGAAATTTATAGCTATTTTTATAAAGTTTTTGCGTCCAGGTCTTTTGTCGCTCGCCACCAAAGATCCAGCCTTTATAGTTTTTGGTTTCAATCACAAACAGGCCATAAGGACTTAATAAGAGATGATCAATTTGTGTTGTGCTCCCTTCTCCATCAGGAAGAGTCAAATCGTTTAATAACCGATACTCAAGGTCTTTCAGATAAAGTTTGACATGCGTGGCAACAGCGAATTCTCCCAGCTTTCCTTTTAAAAATGGTTTAAATAACTTAAAAACGATCAAACCAATAAAAAGTAGAAGAACCCACCATAAACTCGACCAGAGTTGGCCTAAGATTAGTGTTACGAACTGATCCATATTTTAATTTTCATTAATTTTATGATTTTGATCTTAATGGGTTCTCTCAATATTTAACAGAATTTCTTTTTTATCCAGACCGCCTGCAAAGCCTATCAACTTACCGCTACTGCCAATCACCCGATGACAAGGTGCAATAATCGAGATCGGGTTTTTACCATTGGCAGCACCCACGGCGCGTACTGCTTTAACATTACCGACCTGCTCAGCGATTTCCCGGTAACTTCGGGTCTGTCCATAAGGAATATTCAGCAAAGCCTGCCAGACTTTTTTCTGGAAATCTGTACCAGCAAAGTCCAAAGGCAACTCAAAAACATTGCGCTGACCGGCAAAATATTCCTGAAGCTGACGCCGAGCTTCTATCAATACAGGATGCTGTGGATCTTCAACCAGAGTTGCCAACCTGACCCGATTAGGTTTTTCACAATCCCAGAGTACAGCTACCAGTGCCGTTTCATTGGCGACCAGCTGCAACTGTCCTACAGGCGAGTCCATATAAATATAACTGAGTTGCATGGCCCTACTCCTACAGAATCAAGCTTGGCAGTTTTTATTTTACTCGAAATCAGAACTGCTCAACAGCTCTTAGGAGGAGGATAATTTCATCAAAACAAGTCCGGAAATAATCAGCACCGCAGCCAGCATACGCATAGCAGAAGCAGGTTCACCTAAAACTATAACACCGACCAGAAATGAGCCGACTGCGCCAATGCCCGTCCAGATGGTATAGGCAGTTCCTAGAGGCAAAGTACGCATGGCATAGGCCAGTAATACAAAACTGAGCACCATAAAAACAATCGTAAAAATACTCGGTGTGAGTTTAGTAAAACCCTCTGAGAGCTTCATGGAATAGGCCCAGACAATCTCAAATAGTCCAGCAAATACAAGTATAATCCAGGCCATATTGCCCTCCTCCTAATTAACAGAGTCAGGCCGTCCTGACGATTTTTCTTGTTGAATTTTATAAATTTAATCAACAAGGGAGGTTGTTCCCCCTAAAAAAATAAACATCTTATAAAACAGATGACAAAACCAAACTGCCGTTTACAAAATTTGACTGAATGAGAATTAACTTAACCATGTCTTACTCAAATGCTCAGGACAACTTGAAGATTTCAGCCTATCTTAAGGAACGCCAACATGGGACATCGTGTTATGGCATTACAGAGACTTGAGTAAGAAAAACAAACAAGGAATAAGTCCATATTATTAAGTTATGCACATGAATTAAATTTAAAAATAGCGTGGAGATCTTACACAATGAAACACAAAACTAAGACCTATTGATCACTTTTTGTTTGGCTTGATTATTAACCTTTGATGAATAAACGACCACTAAAATCAAGGGCTGACATATGTAAAAAGAACTCCAATTGAGTTCTTTTTATACAAATTTTGTCTAAGATACAATCAATCAGGCTACAAACGATTACAAAATATGCAACATATCCATATGGTTATCAACATAGATATCTACACACTTATCCATAAAGTTATCCACAGATTTATGCACCTTAAACATTTTAGAGATTAAAGCTGGATTTGACCCACTTTAGCCAGCTCACTACGCATTTCATCAATCACAGCTTTATAATCCGGCTTACCAAAAATCGCTGAACCAGCCACAAACATATCTGCACCAGCTTCTGCAATTTCACGAATATTTGCTGGTCCTACACCGCCATCTACTTCTAAGCGGATATCACGACCTGAAGCATCAATAATCTTGCGCGCCTGACGTAATTTATCCAAAGTCATTGGAATGAATTTCTGTCCGCCAAAGCCAGGGTTCACACTCATTAGCAATACCTGATCAACCTTATCCAGTACATAATCCAGATAATGCAATGGTGTCGCTGGATTAAATACCAGACCGGCTTTAGCACCACCCGATTTGATCAACTGTAAAGAACGGTCAATATGATCAGATGCTTCCGGATGAAACGTAATAATATCTGCGCCTGCTTCCAGAAAGTCACCAATCATGCGATCTACAGGTTTCACCATAAGATGTACATCAATAGGTGCCTGAATACCATATTTTTTCAATGCCTTACATACACCTGCGCCAAAGGTTAAATTGGGTACATAGTGATTATCCATAACATCGAAATGCACAACGTCTGCACCAGCCTGAAGTACATTTTCAACTTCTTCACCTAAACGGGCAAAGTCGGCAGACAAAATAGAAGGTGCAATTAAATAAGGCTTGGACATGAAAGGACCTGGCTAACTGAAATTGGATTTTTCTCATTATACCAAATCCAGTCCTGCTACTGTGACTTGGATGTTATGTGAATACAATGCTATGTAACGCTGGACAGTATTTATGCTTAATATCACTTGGCCTGGATGAAAATGATTGATTAAAGACAGGAAAACTCGCATATCCATCAATAAAAAATCGAGGCTAAACACGCCTCGATCCTCAGGATATAGAGATATGAATTTTTATACTCAATATCAGGGCTAAACAGGTTGGCTCATTTTTTCTTCGAATGCATGAATCCGTTCAATTCTTTTGTCCAGCTCGGGATGCGATTCCAGATATTTTTTGAGTTTTCCAATCAAACGCAACCATTTCAGTTCAGACTCGGTAATTTGCCGTTCTTTTCCATCAATATTCAGGGTAAAGTTTTTCATTTTTATCGTTTTACTCTGCTCTGCCAAGATTCTAGCGTTTTCAACCCGCTGCAAAAAGTTCGACAAATGAATACTGGAGATCTGCTGTTGATGTAAATGTTGCATGGCATAATCATCCGCAGCAAGTTCAAGCGCCTGTGAATATCCCGCATCGGCGAGTACCGCTATAGATGCCGCCACGACATCACTTAAGTCTCCCGTTACCAAGGCAAATAATCCTGCTGCACCCAGGTTGGAAATCACTTTTTGCATGCTATGTTTTTGTACCAGATGACCTTGTTCATGCGCCAGTACTGCAAGAACTTCTTCATCTGCGCCACTGAGCTTGACCAGTTCATCGGTGACAATAATGGTATTGTTCGGAATCGCAGCTGCATTAAGTCTCATGATTTCTCCGCCTTGACGGAAAATAATCTTAGCGGGTTTCCCTACTGCAATTTTTTGTTCATACAATTTTTTTAGATGTGCTTGATGCTCTGCGGAGAGCTTGGATGGCTCAGTTTGCTCAATTAATTTCTGCTCAGTTTGATTTCCTACCTCGATCAAGGTCTGTTCGGGAAGTAATTGAGCGAGCTGCTGAGCCGTATATGGAATTCCCCATTTAAGAATAAAAATTACCGCACATATCACGATAATCATCGAGAAGAAAATCAGGAGTGGAGAACGTTCAAATTTCCATATGGCATGATAGATTTCTTTGGATTTAATCTTCAGCCAATGCGGTGCTTTGGTCAAAAATTCAATCCGACGATCTTCAGGTAATTCGATAATCGGTTTACGTCCCCCGACCCCGCCAATATACGCCATATCGGGATAAGTAAAATAAAAGTCAGCCTCGCTCACTTGCTTGGGTGTTTCTTCACTGAGTTTCAAGGCAATCCCGCGTTGCTGATCAGGGACAATCCATGCACGCTGGGCTTCGGCCAAAACCCCATCATAAAATCTGACTTCAACAGGTCGCTTCATCCTACTTGCCTCTATAACGATGCATCGAAATCAAAGATATCCAGTACTTCATTGGCTATAGCATTTGGATCACGCTGCAAGATATTTTTTAGATTAGTTTCGTCCTCTGCTAGATAGAGTTCTAGGTTAGCCAGTTGATATTCATATAAACGGATGCTCGCCCAAGGGGTCATGAGTCCCAAACTGAGTGCACGCACTATCCAGTTACTGAGTACAATCCAGCTATAGCGCCATGTCGTTACCCGGGTTTTAAAATAGCTTTGACCAAGCTCTACATGATTCCAGGTATACATATATAAGCGTGCAGAGATCATCGGCCAGACCAAGGCCAGGCAAAACAGATAGCTCAACACAACACCTAAGGTAAACAGTGTTGTACCGATCAAATCGACCCAGTAAACGATTGCTGCGATCCATGCAATGCCAATCAGCAGACACAGACATAAGGGGATATAGACTGCCGACATAAATTTAGATCACTGAATCCCCAGCCTGAACTGAAGTTGTCCGATCGATAAATGATTAAAGCAGTAACGTTTGTATAGCCAGATCACCACTGGGCTGAAAAGAAACAGGGTAAAAATGTTGACCAATATCGCGAGCCATAAGACTCTATAGGCTTCTCGATTACTTCCACTAAAATGAAACCGGACATTACCATATTTGCTATTCCGAGCCTTAAATTTCAGAGTCATCCGAATTAACCAGGGTAGGCAGATCGCAGCAATCAGAAATAATGAACTGGTGGCCAAGATGGAGTAATTGGTCAAGATCACTGTCACCACATACAACTCCAATGCCAATAGACGACCTAGCAGAATTCGGCTTGGCATGGCAATGAAGTCAAAGCGATGTTTTAACAATTGGGTATTACCGTAGAAATAGCGGATACGGCGTGCCTTTGCCCAAGGGCTACACAAAGTAAGCGTAATGATGGTTAACATCAGATTCACCATCCAGATTCTAAAATATTCCGTGGCACTGCCATGAAATCGGAAGTTATGTTTTTCTAGTGAAGGTGATGGCTGGTCAATCTCTGGTTCAGGCTTATTGTGCATCGTGTTCTTAACTGCAACTGGTTCTACCTGATTTTTGAATAGCAACTTATATGCCATTTTTATTATATTTATTTGATATTCATATAAAAAACTCCAAAAACATGACCTATTTTTGGAGCTTCATTGTACTTTTAAGTTTGCTTCGCTTTTACTGCTTGGCTTATGGATTTAATTGCACAGCATGGAATTGTAGATGGTCATCTACAAAGCTTTGAATAAAATAGTAACCATGATCATAACCCTGATGTTCACGTAAAGTTAATTTCTGGTTCACGGCATCACAAGCTTGCTGAAATAACGCCGGATTCAGCTGGCTATAGAACTGGTCAGAAAAGCCCTGATCAATCAGGATATCGCTAAACAGTGCACCTTTTTCCTGAACCAGCGCAGTTGCATCATGCTTCAACCATTCTTTGCGGTTTTCGCCCAGATAATTTGAGAATGCTTTTTCACCCCATGGACATTGGCTTGGTGCACAAATCGGTGCAAATGCCGAAACTGAACAGAATTTTTCCGGATATTTAAAAGCCAAAGTTAAAGCGCCATGTCCACCCATGGAATGACCGAAAATCCCGATCTTATCTGCCTGAACTACGAACTCTTCACACACCAGTTCATACAACTCATCGACGATAAAGCTTTCCATCTGATAATGTTCAGCCCACGGTGCTTGAGTGGCATTAATATAGAATCCGGCACCTTGCCCAATATCCCAGTGATCCCCTTTGGCAACATCATCTCCACGCGGAGAAGTGTCTGGTGTAATCAGAATAAGACCAAGCTGGGCCGCCAGACGCTGGGCATGTGCCTTGATTGCAAAAGTTTCTTCAGTACAGGTCAGGCCAGCTAAATAAAACAAAGCAGGACAACTTTGGCCTTCCAGAGCTTGTGGCGGCAGGAAGATTCCAAATCTGGTTGGTTTTTTTAATATTTTAGACTCAAAGCTATAAATCCGCTGTTCACCCTCAAAGCTTCGATTATTCTGTACCAGTTCCATCATCATTCCTTTTTCTATTTTCTAAAGTTGTAGATTGGTTTATGGAGTCAAAGCGACAGACGGAGATGCTGAAGTGGTCGTCGCTGGAGGGAAAAGACGCTGTTCCAGTTGTGGCAACATCAATTCCATGTTTTTGCCAATCACCCATTGTGGTTCTGACGGTTCAAATCCCTGAGCTGCTTCCCATTTAGCCACTGTAGTCTTGGCCTGCTCAAAAGAGGCTTTCAGGCTGTTATTTTCACGCATGGCCTCATCAAAGAAAGCACGGCCGAAATAGGTATAATCAGCTTCGTTTGAACAACCGAAAGACTGACGGTCAGCAGCAGAGGCTGTGATAATTAAAGTATTATCATTCTGCAAAGCCGAAGCGAAACTACCTGAGAAACAGGCAGAAATAACAATCACTCGCCAGCGTACACCTGAGGCATCCAGAGTATCACGCAACCATTTTGGATCGACTGATGCCAGATCTAGCGGTGCATTTTCCATTTCAAATTCATTTGGCAAGCCATGTGAGGTCATATACAGGAACAGTACATCACTTTCCCGGTTCATCTGCTGGCCAATACGGCGCAAGGCCAATTCCATGCTGGTTTTGGAAGCAAGTGGAATCTCAGTCCGTGTTGCCGGATGATTGACTAGCATAATCGAACGGCCAAAAGTCCCAAACCGGGTATCAAACTGCTTTTTAATCCGCTCTATTTCTGAATAGAACACATCCTGATAACTCGCGCCAGCCACACCCATAAAGTACCAATGCGACTGTGCAAATTCACCATATTCAATTGCATCCAGCGCCTTATTCAGCAAGATCGGCTGAGCATAGAAAGCATCTTCAGCAAAACTTGGTGGAATTTCTTCAACTTTCCAGATGGGCTGATCTTTCACCGAAATCTGCCACACCACCAAGGTAAACAAGGTGGCCAGCATAATCAGTGCCCGTTCCCACCACGGCCATTTTAATTCACGTGAAATCACCCACACCACAGCCAGACTTTGCCAGACAAACAGCATGACAAATAGGGTCGGAATATAGGCATAGAAAATATAGGGTAGATAATCCAGATCACCCAGATACTGGATCAAGCTCTGGAACAGCATGATATGCGTATCCAGCACCAGCCAGAGCAATGCGGGTACCAGCATCAGACGAGGATTATTCACTCGCTGGGACAAGAAAATCCCGACAATCAAGGCAATAAAGGGCCAAAGTGCATAACTGATCAAACCTTGAGAGTTAAAATCTCCCATGCGGCCGGAACTGAGCCAGCTAAACAGGCTATTAGCACAGCCGCCCAAAATGCCCCAGAACACCAGTTGTAGAATAGAGGGACGCACCAGTTGCAGCGAACGCCGAGATCCCAGAAATAACCACATCCCGGCAATTTGGTTGCTTTTAAAATCGTGCCAAAAATTGATGGAGGGTTTAAAGTCGATCATATGATTTCAGGGAGATGAGTGGCTCGCTAATGTGCCCAATAAGTTTATGCTTGATATAAGTTTTATCAATGCCAATTTTTAAATATATAACAAATCCTTGATCTATTTTGAAGCAATTCTCATATTAAGTAACCAGTTCATGCTGAAAATAGGCATCAAAACGGCAAGCATCACCAGACCATTGATGATTTGGCTCTTTTCCAGCTAAAAATACGGCCAGACGAGGACGTTTCACCACCACCCGCTTGCCAATTTTTTGTGCTAATTCTAAGAGATTATCCCCCAGATCCATTTCACCATCTTCCGGTAAAAGCAAATGTAATAACTGCATTTGTTTTTTCACCTGTGCCTGCTTTTTCGGTGCCTGCTGATTCTGGTCACGTTGTGGAAACATCGGGTCCAGATAAACCACATCGACGACCGCATTCTGCTCAGCCTGTGATTTCAGATAGTCTGCAGAATCTGAAAAAACCAGATGAATCCGGTTAACCACCGAACTTAGAAAAGTATCCTTTTTCGCTCGGTGATGACTGTCTTCAAGCAGGGTAAATAAAATAGGATGTCGTTCGACCAAGGTGACCTGAGCACCCAAATGTGCCATCAACAGACTGTCATGACCTAGCCCAGCTGTCGCATCGATAAGAGTCGGCTTTTCTCCGAGGTTACAAGCACGAGCAATCATTTCCGATTTTAAAGAGGCACGTTTTAAACGCCCTACTTCTGCTTGCCAATCTGGTTGCATTTTCATGCCATTGGCACAGAGCCATAGGCCGTCAGCATCAACACACAGGGCCAGTTCGGGATGTAAACGCAAGAAACGTGCATTCAGCTTTTCAATAACCTCAATACTAACCTCTACACCACGAGAAGAAAGCACAGCCTCGAAGTGCTGTGCTTTCTCTTGATACTCAGATTCGGTATATAAGCGAATCGTGCTTACCATAATCTCCAACCTGTAAAGGCAAATAATAAAATCAGTAAACCTGAGGCTATGCGATACCAGGCAAAAACCATGAAATCACGTTTTGCCACATAGGCTACCAAGGCACGGATTAATAAAAGCGCTGAGATGAACGATACGATGATACCGACTGCCAGAACCGTCCAGTCTTCTGTGGTACTGTAAACATCATAGCTTTGATACAGATCGAGCAGGCCTGCACCGATAATAACCGGAATCCCCAAGAAGAATGAAAATTCAGTTGCAGCCTTACGTGATACGCCAAGGAACATCGCCCCGATAATGGTCGCACCTGAACGTGAAGTTCCCGGTATCAGGGATAAGACCTGAATCAGACCAATCCAGATCGCATCTTTTACGGTTAGATCTTCAACTTCCTGGGCACGTACCTTAGGTGGATTCTTTTCAATCCAGATAATGATCAGACCACCGACGATCAAGCCAATGGCAATTGCAATATTATTGAATAGCAGTTCTTTTACAGTTTGCCCTAGGGTCAGACCAATCAGCACAATGGGAATAGAGGCCAGAATCAGGCCAATCCCTAAACGGCGTCCTTGCGGTTCACCACTTACGATCCCGGTTGCTGCACCCCAAAGCCGTGCCCAATATTCATAAATAACCGCGGCAATTGCCCCCATCTGAATTGCGACGACAAAAACATCGCTTTTTTGTTTAGTCCAGAAATTCATTAATTCTGAAGCCAAAATCAGATGCCCAGTACTGGAAATAGGCAAAAACTCAGTAATACCTTCAACAATACCCATAATTGCTGCTTTCAGCAGCAGTAAAAGATCCATGCTTAATCCTGATTAATTATGCTTTGCCTTGTTCTGGAATTTTTTTCCATGCGTTATCACGTAAATATACCGGAAGTGCCAATTCTGCACTGACCCAATTTTCTGTTTTTGCTGCTGCACGCGCAATCATGGCAATATCCTGCGCTGTTGCACTGACATTTTTATATTCAGATGCTGTTTCTTGAACTAGATTGGCACCTGAACCCACCACAGTAAATTTTACTGCTTCAGCACTTTGTTCATAACTCAAAAGCTGTTCTTCATCAACAGCCTGCATAATCCCTTGAGCATCTAACTGATAACTGGCCACGTAGACTTCATTCATCCGTGCATCCAGTACGGCAGTTACTGTAGTTAAACCATGCAAACGATATGCCGCTTGCGCCAAAGCTTGTAAAGTGGATACCGGAATTACAGGCAGATCATTTGACCAAGCCAAAGCTTGGGTCACAGCCGCATTGATACGAACACCACTAAACGATCCCGGGCCACGACTAAAGGCAATCGCTGTCAGATCAGATACAGCCAAGCCCAGATCATTGAGGCCTTGTTCAATCATTGGGAGAATGGTTTGCGTTTGTGCCTTGGCACGCGCATCAAGCTGAAAAAATAGTTCTTGAGTATCATCGATCACAGAGACGGAACACTGCTCATTGGCAGTCTCCAATGCCAGCACTTTCATGCACAACCTTAATTCAGAGAATATAAAAAACGTTGAATATAATACTCCACTCATATCTTCTAGGCGAGATTTTCCCAAGCCAGATACAAAAATGCCTAGAAAATTCTAGGCTTAACTGAGGACATCATTCAGATAACAGCCTAAAGCTGTACTTCTTCCAGATTTTGAAATTTCTGGAAATGCTCGGCATAGTGCATGGCACTCATTTTCAGTTTCTGAATACTGGCTTCATCTAAAGTTTTCACGACTTTGCCTGGTGAGCCCATTACCACCGAATTATCAGGAATCACCTTCCCTTCTGGAATCAGAGCATTGGCACCAATAATACAATTCTTGCCAATCACGGCATGATTCAAGATCACTGCCTGAATTCCAATCAGGCTATTATCGCCAATGGTACAGCCATGCAGCATGGCCTGATGACCAATGGTCACATAATTCCCGATGTTCATTTCAATTCCGGCATCAGTATGTAGCACTGCATTTTCCTGAACATTAGTGAAGTCACCTAACCGAATTTTGCTGTTATCTGCACGAACGACGGCGCCAAACCAGACACTCACCTGCTTGCCTAATTCAACCTGCCCAATGACCGTCGCTGTAGGTGCCACCCAACCATCCCATGGCTGATATGTTGCTTTTGGTGTATGTCCCTGAAACTGATATAACATGGCTGAAATCCTGTTCAACGGTTAAAAAATTTTGAGCGTTTAAACGCAGGTGAATTAAGTAAAAATGGCCAGTCTTTTTTATAGTCAAGCCCGTACTGAAATAGTGAGATCAGCATACGTGCGGTCAGTCCCCAGACAATCTCATTTTCCACCCGCATACTTGGAAAATATAAAGACTGTTGGGCAAACCGTACTTCATAAGGCATCGGCTGGGCTTCCAGCAAATGCTGTAAGGAAGCAAAGAAAATCCGGTCAATTTCCGTCGGCTGAGGAATGAGTTGAATGGTAGGCGGAATTATACCTACCACAGGTTTGACCAGCATTCCATTACGTGCCTTTTGCATCGGGAGATCCCCGATCAGATGCACATCAAATGGGTTAAGCGCCGTTTCCTCATACGCCTCTCTCAAAGCCACTACAATATTACTGGTATCTTGCGGGTCGCGTTTACCCCCTGGAAAAGAGACTTCCCCTGCATGATTATTCATATAAGCTGAACGACGTGTCAGCAAAACTTTGGGATCAGCTTCATCTGTGATCGCAATTAATACAGCAGCCTGTGCAGTTTGAATCCGTTTGGAAAATCGTAAATGTTTCTGCAAGCGTTGTATTAATCCCAGCTCATCCATTCATTCAGCTCCCTATGCGACTATAATTTCATCATAGCTGATTTTTGATTTGGCGGGATAGAAATGATGCCAAATTTTGATTTTTCAGTTATCCTGACCTTACTGTTATCATTGATGATGAATATGAACTTCTGTGTGAACTGTGGACATAAAACAACAGAGAAAATTCCTTTAGGCGATCAGAAGGTTCGCAAGGTTTGTACTACATGCGGATATATTCATTACATTAATCCAAAAGTGATTTGCGGTGCATTGGTGCTCTGGGAAGATAAAGTTCTGCTCTGCCGCCGTGCGATTGAACCACGTTATGGACTGTGGACCCTCCCTGCCGGTTATATGGAACTGTTTGAAACCATGGAACAGGGCGCAGCACGTGAAACCCGTGAAGAAGCCGAAGCTGAAGTAGATATTGAACAGCTGTACTGCATGTACAATATTCCGCGGATTGGCCAGATTTATGTCCTGTTTAAATCTCAACTGATTGATGGAAAATTTGGTGCAGGTGAAGAAACCATTGAAGCACGTTTATTTGATGAAGATGAAATTCCCTGGAGTGAACTGGCTTTCCCGAGTGTAGAACATACACTCCGTCATTATTTTGAAGACCGTAAAACCAATAATTTCCCGATGCACCTAGAGACCTTGGGCACTCGTTTGGATCATACAGGTTAAAATGTCTTTTTATAAAAAAGCCCATCATTTGATGTAATGCCAGTCAGTTAAGAAATTGACTGGCATTTTCTTGGGTATTTCAGTGGTTTACCTTTCACAACTCTTGGGCAACTTCTAACCCTCCTCTCAGGCAAAACATACCTCCTAGATTTCTCCAGTA
>NZ_VPDM01000014.1:0-85003 GCF_013417645.1 Acinetobacter sp. YH12236 | reverse complement strand
AAATACAAAATAATTCGGTAATATGATCCATTGAGAAGCCTTGTTTTATAACATTTTGTCTTGAGAACCAATATGTTACAAAAACAGGGCTTTTTTTCTACTCTTTTTTTATATCGAACTCAGGTTAGTTAAGCTAAAAAGCATCAATGTTTTGATTAGACTTTCCCAACCAAGTGGAATATGAATATAGGTACTATCTCTTAAATGATTCCAATTTTGGATAGAGATGTTAAGAAAACCCAATATCAATATTGTTCCAATAATTGCAAAAATACCTAAAGCCCAATTTCTATATTTGTTTGCTATCGAAACTTCTTCCTCATGAATTTCATCATATAATTTTTTAATTAAGCTATTATTTTTATCGTCTATATCCTGATTTAATAAATACTTCTTTACTCTTAACTCTTCAACTAATTGATTAGCTTCACTCTGTAATTTCAAAACATCTTCATTATTAAAAGAAATTCTTAATTGTTCTTTATGTATATCAAATAGTTGTCTGTTTATTTTTCTATAGCTTCTTTCTAAATTATCTTTATCTATATTTAAAGGGAAATCTAATTCATCAGTATCAGCGAATTTATACTGGCTATCAAATACCCCTAATACTTTTCTTGCAGTTCTTTCTGCTTCAAAGACTTCATCTAAATTGAAATGAGGATTCGCGTATTTTAATCTAGTTAGTAAAGACTCTAATAAATCGGTATGCTGTTCTAGCCGTTTAGAAAACTCCTCAAATCTATAGAGAATAAGAAGCTGTACTAAATCTAAGTAATCAAAAGTATTGTATGGGGCAGAATCAAATAATTTTTGTAGTTCATAACTTATATTACTAAGCACAGTTTCTATATTAATATCGTTTTTCATATCGCCCCAAAAAGCAAAAAAGCGCATCCTGAAGATACGCTTTTAACGAAGTTTTGTTTAAAGATCAAACATTATTATGGACAGACTGCCTTCTGGAAAGTTTTGGTATTTGAACCGCGTACACACTGATAGAGCTTTTCAGTATTGTGCATTTTCCAGTTCTTCTCTTCTTTTCTAAAATGATAAATGGTCTGAATCGATCTCACCGAGTCATCCATCAAACCTGTTTCAGTTACTTTTACCTGTCCAACCGTCGGTGACTCAACACGATTAAAGAACTGACGTATCTCGACTGTTGCCAGTTCTTCACGCAGGTCAGGCCTCATTTTAAGCACCTGATCCAAAGGTGTATCCGAAGAAGACTGCACTTTTGCAATCACTTTCTGGGTGGTTGTACAACCTGATGTCATCACACCCAGACCTAAAATTGTAACCGCCAATAACCGTAACATATTGTTTAACCCAGATTATCTTTATTATGCAGAAATTATCATGCCGGGCTTTTCAGCTTAACGCTATTTAGACTCTGTAAGTCCAGTTACAAAGCAATAAAAAAAGCGCACCTTTCGATGCGCTTTTGTAAATCTATTCTGATTAAAGATCGAATAGTTTGCCTGGGTTCATGATGCCATTTGGATCGAACACTTTTTTCAAGGCTTTCATGTATTCGATTTCTTCAGCTGAACGGGTGTATTCAAGATAAGGTTTCTTGGTCATACCCACACCATGTTCCGCAGAAATTGAACCGTCATATTTTTTCACAGTATCAAATACGTACTTGTTCACGACTTGGCATTTCGCAAAGAATTCATCTTTGGTCAGGTCAGCCGGTTTCAGGATATTCAAGTGCAGGTTACCGTCACCGATATGACCGAACCAGCAGATTTCGAAGTCTGGGTAGTTTTCATTCACGATCGCATCGATTTCTTTAATGAATGCCGGTACGTGAGTGATCAGTACAGAGATGTCATTTTTGTAGGGAATGAATGGAGCGATCGACTCAGAAATGTCTTCACGCAGACGCCATAAGCTGTGTACTTGCTCAAGACTTTGGCTCATCACGCCATCCAGCACCCAACCCTGTTCCATACAGTGCTCGAAGATTTCCATCGCCTTGTCCATAATCGGCTCAAACGGCGCTTCAAACTCAAGCAATACATAGAAGGGACATTCAGTTTCAAATGGACGCTGTACGTGACCATTGGCCAATACTTTTTGCATCGCCAGCTCACCGAAGAACTCAAATGCAGTCAGGTCGATTTTTGCCTGGAAGGCATGTAATACTGGCATGATCGCATCAAAATCAGGTACACCCAGTACCAGCACTTGCAGGTCTTGTGGCTGACGTTCCAGCTTGATTTCTGCTTCAGTGACTAAACCTAAAGTACCTTCACCACCGATGAACAGGTGTTGTAGTGCATAACCCGTTGCGTTCTTAATCATGCCTTTGTTTAGACGCAGTACATCACCTTTACCAGTCACCACAGTCAGGCCAAGCACCCAGTTACGGGTCATGCCGTATTTGATCACTTTAATCCCGCCGGCATTGGTGCCGATGTTCCCGCCGATCTGGCTTGAACCAGAAGAGGCAAAATCAACCGGGTAATACATGCCCTGCTCTTCAGCATAGTTTTGCAACTGTTCAGTCACCACACCTGCCTGTACGCGCACCATACGGTCTGCCGGGAAGAATTCCAGAATCTGGTTCATCTTGTCCATGCTTACCACAATCTCGCCATTCGCAGCGACAGCACCTGCAGAAAGACCAGTACGACCACCTGATGGTGTTACTGCAACATTGAACTGATTGGCAAGCTTCACAATTGCTTGAACCTGTTCAGTCGAAGATGGGAAAACGATGACCGATGGGTTTGGATCAAAGTGTTTGGTATGATCACGACCCCAATTCTGGAGGCTGTCCGCATCAGTTTTAATACGGTTTTCACCCACAATTGCAGTCAATTGGGTCAATAACTCTGGGGTTAAAGCGACTGGAGCATTCATCGTTTGCAGACCTAGCATGAATTAAACAAGAGAGACCTCGCCGGTTTATTTGTATATTTTTCAGGCATTAAAACCTGTATACAAAGCAGGCGAAACATGATGATTAAAGCACCAAAACTGGCAGCTTAAACAGCATGGCGCAATATTATAAGCTATTTTTAGGGCTTTCCCTTAAAAAATGACAATTTTGACAATATACCTTTGAAAATGATAGTTTAATTCAACCAGTTCTATCATTTTCACTACTATCACTTGCAAAAATAGCTGATATTGTAGTCATCAAGGAAATGTATAACCGCCCCATTCCTGTGCTATTATACGGCGACTAAATTTGGCCTTTGTAGCGGAGCCGTAATGAGCCAACATCTATCTCTACCTAAAGATAAAATCCGTTTTCTATTGTTAGAAGGCGTTCACCAGAACGCAATCGACACATTGAATGCAGCTGGATATACCAATATCGACTATCGCAAAACAGCGCTTGAGGGTGAAGCACTGAAAGAAGCGATTAAAGATGCACACTTCATTGGTATCCGTTCCCGTACTCAGCTCACTGAAGAAGTGTTTGAAGCTGCGAACAAACTGATCGCGGTAGGTTGTTTCTGTATCGGTACCAACCAGGTGAATCTGGATGCAGCAATGCGTCGCGGTATTCCGGTATTCAACGCACCGTATTCAAATACACGTTCGGTTGCTGAACTTGTACTTGCTGAAGCGATTCTTCTGCTTCGCCGTGTACCTGAAAAATCTACAGATACACATGCAGGCGGCTGGAACAAATCTGCTGTAGGTTCGTTCGAAACTCGTGGTAAGACTTTAGGTATCGTTGGTTACGGTTCAATTGGTTCACAACTTTCTGTTCTTGCTGAAAGCCTGGGTATGAAAGTGATCTATTTCGACACAGTGACTAAATTACCACTCGGTAATGCACGTCAGGTCGGCACAATGGGCGAACTTCTTGCAAATGCTGATGTTGTTTCTATTCACGTTCCTGATGTTCCGTCTACACGTAACTTCATGACTAAAGAACAATTCGCGCAAATGAAAGAAGGCTCTATCTTCATCAATGCAGCACGTGGTACATGTGTGGTGATCGAAGATCTGGCTGAAGCATTGAAATCTGGCCATCTTGCGGGTGCTGCGGTTGACGTATTCCCTAAAGAGCCTAAAGCAAATGGTGAAGAATTCGTTTCTCCATTACGTAACATTCCAAATGTGATCCTGACTCCACACGTGGGCGGTTCTACTATGGAAGCTCAGGCGAACATCGGTCTGGAAGTTGCTGAGAAATTTGTAGCTTATTCAGATAAAGGTATGACGCTTTCTGCGGTGAACTTCCCAGAAATCGCGCTTCCATTAACTGAAGGCAAACACCGTCTGCTTCACATCCACAAAAACATTCCGGGTGTGCTGTCTAAGATCAACAACCTGTTTGCTGAACACGGCATCAACATCTCTGGTCAGACTTTAATGACCAAAGGCGATGTGGGTTACCTGGTGATGGATGTAGACGCAACTGCATCTCAAGAAGCACTCGATACTTTACACAACCTTGAAGGTACAATCCGCGTTCGCGTATTGTTCTAATTCAGGTTTTTAAAAAGCCACAGTCTTCGGGCTGTGGTTTTTTTATTGCTTAAAGGTTTTTATTTTTAAGCCTTACTCAGCTGATGCTGCTCTTCCGCTCTTCGAGAAATCGAAACAAATTTAGTCATGCCAAATCTTAAAATTGCACCTATGGTGCAAGCGCCGCTGATTCTGCTGATCGCGATGATCAGCATGCAGAGCAGCGGCTCCTTTGCCAAATATCTGTTTGGCCAGTTCCCGATCCTGACCGTTTCTGCCATGCGCCTGCTATTGGGTGCATTGATTCTGGCGCTCATTTTTAAAGTCTGGCAGATCAATTTCCGCCAGGTCAAATGGCCAGCCATTATCAGCTATGGCTTGGCATTAGCTGGCATGAATATGCTGTTTTATCTGGCAATTGACCGATTGCCGATTGGAATCGCAGTCTCTTTTGAATTTATTGGCCCTTTAAGTGTTGCCCTGTTTTATGCCCGGCAGAAATTTGATTTTATCTGGGTAGGATTGGCCATTCTGGGGCTGGTTCTGTTGTTTCCCTTTGATCAGGCTGCACAACCGCTTGACCCGATTGGCATCCTGTTTGCCTTAGGTGCAGGTTCCTGCTGGGCACTGTATATCGTGGCCGGACAAAAACCTTCAGGTGTATCAGGGAATCATACCGTGTGTCTGGGCATGTTCGTCGGCATGCTGGTGCTGATGCCGATTGCCCTATTTGCGGGAATGCCTGCTCATGTGTTTGAGCCAAGCAGCCTCATGTATTTTGTTATTTTGGCTGCACTTGCCAGTGCCTTACCCTTTACTTTGGAAATGATTGCACTGCGTAATTTAACCGCATTGAGTTTTGGCACTCTAATGAGCCTGGAACCTGCGGTTGCAGCACTCTCCGGTTTTGTATTCTTAGGCGAAACTTTATTGTGGACACAATGGCTGGCACTGGCCACCATTATCAGTGCGTCGATTGGCTGTACGGTGATGACACAAAGAAGAAAGCACTAAATAAAAAAGGCGCTCAAGCGCCTTTTTTAAATGACCTATTTAATTTTAGCGTGGCGTTGCATCCTTAATAGCTGTATTTAATGTTGTAGCTGCTGTCACATTATAGCCATCACATGCCGAAGCAAGATGGTCATACAGGTAATCTGTCCATTTGAGCATTAGAGGAGTTGCACCCTCTTCCCTTAAATTGTCCAAGGCAGCTTTTCTTGCTTGAGCAATATAATCGGCATGATCAATATGCTCTCCATGTTCCGAGAAAGTACTGGAATAAATTTCACCCTGATATTCGATCGCCCCAAAGTATTTATAATATTGCTGCGCATCGTCTTTATATTCGGCTTTTTTAAATTTCAGGTTAGCCATCGTGCCATCTAAAATGGTTTTCGCCATCTCTTGAACAGACTCGCCTGTCTGCCATTCAGCCAGTGTACGATAGCCAGTTTTGATATCCGGATCAAATTCAATAAATTCTTCCTCAGGATGTTCCGCCAGAATACGGAAACATTTAGATCCGTTCGGGAAAGTACGCGCCTTCTGTAAACCGACAAAATTGGTAGCAAATTGATTGTAATATTTACGTTCAGCATCCGTGGTATCAGTATTAAAGAAAACTCTGGTCTCGGTATCGTCATACATCTTCACGACAGCAATATTGGTACGTTCAGTTAAGGCTTTACCTGACAGGTCGTACCACTCCAGGTGTCGATGATTACTGATGTTATTTTCCGGAATAGTGACGGGACGACTGGTAAATTGTTCAGAAGTATTTTCCAGTACTTTTTCCAGTTTATAACCTAATGCTGTACGGGCACGATCTGCAGGGAATACGCCTTTTTCTGTGACATAAATTGGGAAGGTCATATCTTCATCAAGATCATATTCAGTATCAACAGTCCGGTTATCATCTGCATACAAGATGCCGTCAGTGATTTTATTTTTATGACTGGCCAATAGAAGCTTTTCCGACTCCATATCTGAAGCATCAATATTCGGCAGGTTGAACTGATAGGTATAGAATTCAGAAATCGTATCTGATGTTCCATCACCATTATCCGGGGTTCCAGGATTGGTTGGGGTTGGTTGGCCTGCGACTGGCTCGTTATTATCAGAATCAGAGCCACCACATGCAGTCAGCATAAGGCTCAAGACAGCACAAGAGAGTAATCTTAATTTCATTATTATCTACCTTATTATTTTTTGATCGTTTTATTTTTCATTGTTATTTTAAAGTTGACCCAAATCATGAGGTCTAAGCCATTTTAATAAATATAAAATTAAGATCAAATTAAAAATTGATTAATTTGTAACCACAATCTCATCAACAATTAACGTTGAATTTAATTTTTTCGGTGGGGGATAAAATCAAAAATTTAAATCCACTGATCCAAAATCTGCTTCGTATTCACAAAATATTCTTCTGCCCTACTCATCAAAAATTAACCAGTTTGATATACTTCCGCTTTCTTCTGTATCTCGATTATACCCTTCTGGTATAAGTAGTTTCTCCCATGCCAAACGTCCAACTTCTTGCTGTATTGTACATGGTTCTCTCCATGACTTCATACCAGATCAGTGCATCCTTCGCCAAGCAACTTTTCCTGGTGCTTGACCCGATCACTGTCACTATTTTAAGACTCTGCTTTGCCGCCATTATTGTCTGTATCATGTTCCGTTCCTGGAAAGTTATCCGACGTTTACAATTCCTGAAATGGCGGGATCTGCTCTGCTATAGTGCTTCTCTAGGCGTGATGAATATCCTGTTCTACATGTCGCTGGGTAAACTCCCGCAAGGAATTGCGGTCGGACTGGAATTTATTGGCCCGCTAGGCTTGGCCTTAATTTCGATTCAGAACCGTAAGGACTATGTCTGGGTATTACTGGCAATTTTAGGTATTGTGCTGATGGTGCCATGGGGGGAAGCCAATAGCAGTAACTTTGACCTGTTTGGTGCAGCCTGTGCCTTAGGGGCCGGCCTCTGCTGGGCGCTGTATATCTATTTTGGGCAACGCGTGGTGCAGCAAAATATCGGCATGCATGCACTGACGATTGCCATCAGTATTTCAGCCTTGTGTTTGCTACCAATCGGACTATATAACAACGCCTCTGCTTTGATTGATACTCAATATTGGGGCAAGGCCATTACCATCGCAGTGCTGGCAACAGCCATTCCTTATGCGCTGGATTTAAAAGCGCTTCAGCACTTGAATAAAACCAGTTATGGTACGCTTTCCAGTCTGTCTCCAGCTCTGGCGGCACTGGTAGGTTTTATTTTGCTGGGTGAAAAAATTACGCTACTTCAAACCGTCGCACTGGTTTGTATTATGCTGGCTTCAGTTGGCGTGACCATGCGGGAAGCACGACAGCAATATAAAACCCGGAAAATAGAAAGCTGAATAAATAAAAAAAGATGGCACTCTGGCCATCTTTTTTTGTCATGAAAATTTGAATTTAAATAAATTTAAATATTAGCTTTTAACCAGCATGTCTTTTTTCATTTCTTTATAACGCTGATATTCAGTTTTGTACTGATCCGCTAAAGCCTGTTTTTGTTCATCTCCCAGAATTTTTCCGGCCTGCTGGAAGAAAGCATGCTCTTCTTCTTTCAAATGATGATGTACCTTATCTGACAGTTTCTTGGCAATTGCAATCCAGCTTGGGCTACTAAATTCAGTTTCAGTCAGTTCCTCAATCATTTCATCCATCTCATGATGTTCTGCCAAGGCGTGACGGGTAATGTTCAGGCCGGGATCTGTCATCATCAAGGGAATATAAAAGTAACGGTCTTCTGCGGTTTCATGCGCAAACAGTTCATTCTTCAGCTGCTTGAACAACTCACGACGTTCTGGCGAATCCCCCGAAGTTTGCAGTAATTTTTCTGCCAGATCACGCTGGATTTCATGACTTTCCCTTAATGCTTCAAAAATGGTGGTCATGTAATTTTTCTCCTGTTTTTGTCATGCCTTTGCTCCAGCATAGAGTGAAACCGGCAAATGGTCAGGAATATTTATAAGGCGAATTTGTATAAAAAACTTTAATATTGAGAATAGTTTACATCTATTTTTAGGCTAAAAACATCTGATAAGCCATACGGCAAATCAGCAAACTGACCAGGATCAGAAACAGAATCCGGATAAAACCGCTGCCATATTTAAAGGCCAGTTTAACTCCTAATAGCGAACCGCAAATATTGGCAGCCGCCATCATGGCACCGACTAGAAACAGCACATGACCTGTAGGAATAAAGAAACTCAGTGCCGCCAAGTTGGTAGTGAAATTGGCAATTTTCGATAAAGCTGAGGCATGCAAGAAATCCACGCTCAGATAACGGATAAAGAAAAAGATAAAGAAACTGCCCGTGCCTGGGCCAAAAATTCCGTCATAGAAACCGATAGCCAGGCTACCTAATGCTGCCAGTATCAGCATCTTTTTATTCAGCTTTTGCTCGACATGTACCCGTCCGAATTGCTTTTTCATGAAGGTATAAATCGCAATCACGATCAGCATGATCAGCACAAAAGGCTTGAGAATATCCACCGGAATCAAGGTGACACTGGCTGCTCCAATAAATGAGCTAATAAAGCTGCACAGCGCAATTACACCAAGTAAAACCCATGGCAGCTTGACCTGTCTAAGATAGGAAAAGGCTGCCGAGCCTGTACCGAAAATAGAGGCTAGCTTGTTAGTGCCAAATACTGTGGCAGGTTGCAGCTGCGGCAGACTGCTCATAATCGCCGGGATCTGGATCAGACCACCCCCACCGACGGCAGCGTCAATCGCTCCGGCCATAAAGGCAAAAAGCACCAGACTGAGGATAATCTCAATATCCATTGTTATTCAACGCGCCTAGAGATTAAGGACACGTTTGGGTACCAGACGTTTTTTATCTGTGATTTCAGCCAGGCCTAAGCATTTCTCGCCATCAAAAACCAGCACCTGTGGCTCTGCCGGATGGTCGATATTACTTTCCATACCCCGGCTAAAATATTCTGCACGGCCTTCCGGTGCCTGAATCTGCGGGAAATGTTGTACCGGTGCATAAGCTGGCAGTAATAGTGCTTCACGTTCTGCCTCAGTCAAGCTTTCCAGATATTCAATGGTATAGCTTGGAATAAGGTCAAAATGACCAGTTTGAATCCGGTGCAGATAAGTCAGATGACCATAAGTACCAAGTGCTTTCGCAATATCTTCGCCGAGTACCCGGATATAAGTGCCTTTGGAACAGGTCACATCCAGCATAATGCTATTTTCACTAAAAGATAAAAGCTCAATTGCATAAATGGTAATTGGACGTGCTTCACGTTCGATTTCAATGCCCTTACGCGCCAGCTCGTACAGCGGACGACCTTCTTTTTTCAGAGCCGAATACATCGGTGGCACTTGCTGGATCTCACCGACAAACTTGGCAATTGTCTCCTGAATCAACTCTTCATTCAGTTCAGGGACTGGTTTTTCCAGCAGAATCTCTCCTTCGACATCACCTGTGGTGGTGCTATGTCCTAGAAAAACTGTGGTCTGGTAACGCTTGGTTGAATCCAGCAGATAATGCGAAAATTTGGTCGCCTCACCCAGACAGATCGGTAAAAGACCGGAGGCCAAGGGATCTAGTGCACCAGTATGTCCAGCTTTTTGCGCACGATATAACCAGCGTACTTTTTGCAATGCAGCATTCGAGCTGATGCCTAGAGGCTTATTTAATAGAAATACACCGCTGATATGACGACGCTGAATTTTAGGAGATGAAGCTTTCATGGCAAAAAGTCAGACATTTTATAAATTGGCGCAATGGTAAAACCCCTGCCAATTATTTACAACTTTTCTACAGCATATAAGGTGCAATATCTCCTATCCTGCCGAATGCAAAATTTAAAATAATCCGATAATTAAAATAAAGGTGCATAGGATATGCAGAAATATAAACTATGGATCGTGATTGCGCTCATCGTATTGTGCTTGATTACCCTGATTCTATGGCTTGCGCCCAGGGATGAAGCACAGGCACGTGTCTCAGGCCCGCAATCCACCAATGAAAGCAGTGCTCAGCAGGCAGCAGCACTGGCCAATGGCCCCGTAAATAATATATTCCCGAGTCCAAGCCAGCAGGATACGGAAATTAATTGCCAGATGCAGATGGATGCCAGCAATCGCCTGATTGTCAATGAACAGACCCGTAACTGTTTTGAATATTTTATTACCCAATATGGGGAAAAAACCCTCGAACAAATCCAGCGAGATTTTAAAGCCTATATTCAACAAAATTATCAGGATCCTGCACTCTCACAAGTTCTGGATCTTTGGGATCGTTATATCCAGTATCGTCAAGGTTTGGGAGAACTGACTCCACCTGCAGGTCTGGATCAAGAAGATCCAGCTTACTACCGCAGTATCTATGCCAGCACCCAGAACCTGCGTAAACGCTTTTTCTCTGATTATGAAATTGAAGGACTGTTTGGCACTGAAGATACCTATCATGAATATACCTTAGACCGGATGGCAGTCATGGCAGATAAAAAGCTGAGCGAAGCAGAAAAAGCCCAGAAGCTAAAAGAACTGTTTGCGCAGTTACCGCAGGACTGGCAAGAAAATCTGGAGCAACTGAATAAACTGGAAGATCTGCGTAAACTCACCGCTGATATTAAAGCCCGGGGTGGTTCTGCGGAAGAAATCCGTCAGATGCGCCTGAATCTGGTCGGTCCTGAAGCAACCCAACGTCTGGAAAAACTTGATGATGAACGTGCGAATTGGAAATCCAGTGTGACGCGTTACTTGGGCGAGCGCGATAACATCCTAAAAAGTGGCCTGAGTGAAAATGCCAAACAGCAGGCAGTTGATCAGTTGCGTCAGAAACATTTCCAGCGCCCTGAAGAACGGCTTCGTGTAGGTACATTTGAACAGGTACATGATCAGGGTGGGACCCTACCCTTTGCCAATTAATTTTCAGCTAAAATTGCTCATTGACGCCGTAGCTACACAGTACTGCTACGGCGTCGAATATCTTCTCTTATTCCCTTTTTTTTGTCTCATCTCTTATATAAAAACAGTAACGCTGACCCTCTATTTTGAGAGTTTGACAGAGCCATTTCTCTCTGAAAGCCTTGATTTTCTTGGGCTGATTACTTTTTTTAACATTGTTATTTGTTTCTAACTATTTCAACCTAAACATTCATCAATCTTATATTTCAAGGAGTTAACAATAAAATACATACGTATATAAATTGCAAATTTATGGACTCATAAATGCTCATCGGGCATGGCCCGAAATGACATGGAATTGGCTCATCAGCATGAAAAAATGCTTCTGCTTCAAAATAATAATTTTTGCGCGTGATTGAAGATTAGGTCTGCACGATCGAGACATCCAACTTCAATATTTATCGCGCATCAATACTCCCGAGCAATGATTGCTTTTTATAACAATAAAATGAACAAAGGAACGGTTATGCGTACTTTTATTAAAACAACACAGATGCTGGCGCTTTCCTTGGCAGCAGGCCTCGGTTTTGGCTTTTCAACACAAACCCAGGCGGCAGCAAGTGCAGTTCAGGTCACTGAAAAAGCCAAATCAGACTATGCCAAAACCAAATATCCTATTCTGATGGTGCATGGCTGGCTAGGCTGGCAACGCATAGGTACTGATACCATTGGCTTAGATTACTGGTATCAGATTCTGCCGGATATGGCTCGTAATGGCTCTACCGTGTTTGCCGCCCAATTGTCGCCTGCCAATACCACGACCCACCGTGGTGAACAGCTCATTCATCAGGTCGATGAAGTGCTGGCAATTACAGGGAAGGAAAAAATCAATCTCATCGGTCACTCCCATGGTGGCCCGACTGTACTCTATGTGGCAGCGACTCGACCGCAGCAGATTGCATCCATTACGGGGGTTGCAGGCACCTATCATGGCTCTAAAGTGGCCGATGATATTCAGAACAATACTCTTACCCGCACTGCTTTTAATGTTCTCGGTGATTATATTATTGGGCCACTGATCGCACTGGGACAGTTCAAACCTGAACTGGAAATTGATTTCGATGCATCCATGAAATCCCTGACCCAAACTGGCTCCAGCTCTTTTAATGCCAGCGTGGCCAAACAGATGGTGCAGGATGGTGTCTTAGCCTCCACAGAAAACTGTAATAAGAACCTGAAATCAAAAGACCGTAACGGTATCTATTATTATTCTTGGACCGGTGTGGCTCAAGCGACCAATGCACTGGATATCGATACCATCCTGATGCAGCTTGGCCCTTTATCTTACGGCAATAAAGACAACGATGGCATGGTTGCCCGTTGTAGTGCATTCATTGGTAAGGTGATTAATGACCAGTACAAGCTGAACCATACCGATCTGGCCAATATGATGTTTGGTCTTAAAGGCCTGCTTGCTCCGGATCCGGTGGCGATGTACCGTCAACATGCCAATCGTTTAAAACTTCAGAATCTATAATTTTCATCGCCCTTATATCTACGGATATAAGGGCTTTTTCGTTATTTTCACTTAAAAAAATAGGGAGATAAAACACTCAAAACGCTTAATGGGTCAGCTTTTCAGCTGGCTATTCCCCACATTATGGCGAGGATCGCCTTAACACAACAACAAGAATGAGGAAATAATGATGAAATATGGAGTATTAACGACAGGTCTGCTCATGGCAGCGGCCTGCTTTACGGCTCATGCCTCTACCCAGGCCAGTCAGGTGACGGCGAAAGCCAGTTCACAATATGCCAAAACCAAATATCCGATTGTATTTTCACACGGCATGGCGGGTTTCATTCGGGTTGGCACTGACCAGTTTGGACTGGACTATTGGTATCAGATTTTACCTGATCTGGCCCGTAATGGTGCGAATGTTTGGGCAACGCGAGTCTCCCCTTTTAACTCATCTGAAATTCGCGGTGAACAACTTTTGGAGCAGGTCAAGGAAATTGCCGCAATTACCGGAGCAGATAAAGTTAATCTGATCGGACACTCACATGGTGGCCCAACAATTCGTTATGTGGCCGGTTCAGAACCTAAACTGGTGGCTTCATTAACCACAGTAGGTGCACCGCACAAAGGTTCACCGGTTGCAGACCTGATTCTAAAAGCTGAAGGGACTGCTATTGAAGCACCTCTGGTCGGCACGATAAATCTGGTTTCTAAAGCCATCACCTGGGCCCAAGGCTTGGACCCAAACTCTTATCCGCATGATTCACTTGCGGGTGGCAGCAGTTTAACGGCATCAGGCTCTGCGAAATTTAACCAAAGGTATCCAATTGGCATGCCGACCACAGCCTGTGGTGAAGGTGAATATAGATGGAAATATGGTAATAAAGAGATTTACAACTATTCATTTACTGGCGTAGGAACAGTGACCAATCTCTTGGATCTTGACTCTGCACTCAAAGTCACAAGCTTGTTAATTGATGGCGGTAAAGAAAATGACGGTTTAGTAGCCCGTTGTAGTGCCAAGTTTGGTAAAACCATTCGTGATAATTACAACTGGAACCATCTGGATGAAGTGAACCAGGTCCTCGGATTAAAGAGTATATTCGCTCCAGACCCTGTAGATGTTTATCGTCAGCATGCTAATCGTTTAAAACTACAAGGTTTATAAAATTTAAACATAAAAAAATGCGCCCAAAGGCGCATTTTTGCAGATAAGCAAGGCTAAAATTAACCTTGTTTACGAGCTGGCAATTTTTCACGAATACGTGCAGCTTTACCAGACAATTCGCGTAGGTAGTAAAGTTTAGCACGACGAACGTCACCACGACGTTTCACTTCGATTTTAGCAACGATTGGAGAGTGAGTTTGGAACACACGCTCAACACCCACACCGCTAGAAATTTTACGTACTGTGAACGCAGAGTTCAGACCACGGTTTTTCTTAGCGATTACAACGCCTTCGAACGCTTGTAGACGTTCACGGTCGCCTTCTTTTACTTTTACTTGGACAACTACTGTGTCACCTGGTGCAAAAGCTGGGATGTCTTGTTTAAGCTGAGCATTTTCAACAGCTTGTACTAAAGGATGCTTACCGCTCATGGGGTATCTCCAATATGTGCGAGTCAGAAGAGGTCTGATTATCGCTGGGTATAGAGGCTGAATCGCATAGACCCGATTGACTTTCCCTTTATGCTTGACCGCTTCAATGCACAAAGAGCCTATTTTAAATATTTAAACAACATTGCTTAAATACAGATTTGGACAACAGGATTAGTTGTTGCCACTTTTTAAATCTTTTAGCCATTTCTTTTGCTGCTTGGTCAGTTCAACTTTTTCTACCAATTCAGGCCGGCGTTCCAAAGTGCGCTGATATCGCTGCAAAAACCGCCATTTCTCAATATTGGCATGATGTCCCGATTTCAAGATGTCCGGTACATCCATACCTTCAAAATGGTCTGGCTTGGTATATTGTGGGCAATCTAACAGACCATCCACAAATGAGTCTTGTACGTGTGATTGTTCATCTGACATTGCACCCGGAAGTCTCCGGATAATACTGTCCAATAAAACCATCGCAGGGAGCTCACCACCCGATAACACGTAATCTCCAATCGACCATTCCTGATCAACATATTTCTGGATCAAACGTTCATCGACACCTTCATAACGTCCGCACAGTACAATCAGTCCGTCATATTTAACGAAGTCCTGTACCGCAGGTTCATTTAAGGTTTTTCCTTGTGGTGACATATACACCACAGGAACGTTAACTGCACCCGCTTGCGCTGCAAGCTCTTTGGCACGATGAATTGCTTTCGATAATGGCTCAGCCATCATCACCATACCGGGACCACCACCAAATGGACGTTCATCCACCCGTTTATAGTTCCCTTCAGCAAATTCTCGTGGATTAATACAATGAATTTGCATCAAATCACGTTTTGCTGCGCGCCCGCTAATACCGTAGGCTGTAATCGCTTCAAACATTTCAGGAAAAAGCGTAATGACTGCAAAGAACACCGCAGACTCCTCATTTTCCTGCTGTGTTAACCCTTTTTAAGGATTAATAATCTACGCCCCAATTTACGTAGATACGACCAGCTTCGAGATCAACCCGCTGTACCACATCTTTATGCCATGGAATCATTCGCTCTTCGCCATCGACGCTGTCAGCAGTAGCGCGAACTACCATTACGTCATTGGCACCTGTCTCAAACATTTCATGGATTTGACCGAGATTCACTTCCTGTTCTTCTTCATCCAGACCTAACACAGTTAGACCTTTCAAATCAGACCAGTAATACTCGTCCACGCCTGGTTGAGGCAGTTGCGATTTAGAAATCCAGACATTAGCACCCACCAGGCCGTCTGCTGCGGTACGATCACTCACACCTTTTAGCGAAACAACCAAGCCCTTGCCATGTGGTTTCCAACGTTTTACATCGACAATTTGCCAACCTGCTTTGGTCTCAATGTACCAAGGAAGGTAGTCAAATATGTTGCTCATAGGTTCTGTATTGGAATAGACCCAGAGCCACCCATTTAATCCATATGCTGAACGTAACTGTCCAATCTGAATACGATCTTCGGGAACATTCTGTGTTGGTGTCATGGGCTACCTGCTACCTTAAAATTAAGCAGCAGCTGCAGCTTTCTTAGCTTGAGCAGCTAAAGAAGCAACACGTTCAGAAGGTTGAGCACCTTGAGAAACCCAGTGAGCAAAACGGTCAGCATCTAAACGAAGTTTTTCTGCTTTACCTTGAGCTGTAGGGTTGAAGAAACCGATACGTTCGATGAAACGACCGTCACGTGCATTACGGCTATCAGTCACAATGATTTGATAGAACGGACGTTTTTTAGCACCACCGCGTGCAAGACGAATAACAACCATGATAGAACCTTATAGTTTTTACGGATTATTCATGTACCGACCACCGGAACACTTCAAACCCCTTTCATAGAGGGCAATATTTTACGCGAAGTTTGCCCTGAATGAAAGATCAAAAGTTGGTTATCCACAATTTTGAATTTACTTATCTGTCCAACTCAAACACGTACCTGTAGCATCGTCTTTACCCTTATACCAGCATTGCTTACCATTAGAATCTAGCACCATTGCACCGTTGCCAACTTGAGATCCCGTAGGGGTAGCTGTTAATATCCAAGTGTGTGTAGGGTTATTTGTTGTACTTGATAAATTTAAATTATAAGTATCAGATCCAGATTTATTAATAGTAGTTCTGCCATAAATATTGCTTAATGATGCTCCATAAAAGGAGCCATTAGCTAATTTATAACTTACCAATTTCTGCCCAATACCAAGTAATTCAGTTTGTGCTTCGACACGTTTAGTTCTTTTGACATATTCTTGATATGAAGGATATGTAATCATCGCCAATATAGCGATAATTGCTACAACAATCATTAGCTCAATCAGAGTAAATCCTTTACTTTTCACCAATCTTCCCGCCTCTGACCTGAACATTCTGTGAAAGACACATTACTTGCCTCTCTGGTTTTACACTTAACACCCTGACTCGTAAGTAAAAAACTATAAAGCAAAGAGTCATTAGTATTGATTGGCGTCGCTTTCATTGACCATGTCTTGCCTAAACTGGATGTCAATAAATCAGTTGTGGAGGATTCCCCTACTTCTTTTATTTCAATCTTGTACTTGGAACTTGGAGTAGATATACCGCCTGGAACATAAACTGCTGCTAATGGCGTGGAAACGCCATTATAAATATACTTTGGATCAAAATTTTTATAAGAGAAATTCTTAGCCTTATGCCTCTCTAGCTGATCTGCTAATTTGAGCATTTCTTGCTGTACTAATGCCATATCCTTTTTTCGAGTGTATTGCTGATAACTAGGTAGTGCAATCGCGACTAAAATAGCCACGATCACTACAACCACCATCAATTCAATTAACGTAAATCCATTCCTAAAGCTAATCATCAACCACCACCTTGAGCATATTGCTCATACCAGCGGTTTGGAATGAATTTTAATGCACCACCATAATTTTTAATTTGTGTGGGTGATCCTGTTCCCCCACCACCTTTCTTATCTTCATTCAAAATAAAGAGTGATCGTTTACTATTATCACCATCACGTCCCCCTCCCATAATTGGTTCACCAATACCAGCACCTAAAGCAACAAAAATATTCTGTGCACATACACCATATGGCATACAGAATCGATGAATACTAGTTTCACCAGCCACACCAGCGCTACAGCTACCCGTTGTACCTGCCTTAGAAGCATCAAAAACTGGTACATATAAGTCATTTTCAATAGCAATTAGTGAAGCAAAGCTTTTTAGAATTTGCTTATCCTTTGAAGGAGATGCTGTCAAATTTTCCTCTTTATCAAATAAGTAGTACCAACCACCATCACCGTTTTGCACATTACTATTTATGACAGGTTTTTTATTCGCTTCTAATCCAGCATCTACTCTTTTTTCCAACAATCTTAACTTGCCATGACCACCTAAACTAGTCGTGCCCAATTTACGAGTGATATTTGCCATGATATTCGGATCTTTACTTCGAAAAACATCATAATCATAAACAACAAATACTCCATCATAGTTATGATTACCAGAAGCATTGACAGACTTACCGTACATTGGACTACTTCGATCACCAGATGCAATACTTACAGCAGCGACCCCCTTCTGATGATGAATAGTAAAGGTAGGTTGTTCATAGAATCTGCGATAAGAATCTTTTAAATCTAAGATTTTAGATACTTGTGAACTAAAGAATGTAGCTGTGGGATTAAAGTCTACACGGAAAGCCTGGCCTCTTAAGTCTCCGAAATACAAATGATCAACTAAACCATCATTATTGCGGTCAACTGTTTTAATTGAGCTCACAATACTGTAGTCCATACCTACACTGTTTCCAGCTAACTGTATATTTCTATCGCCAGCGGTAGAGGAAGCATTGTAATTACCACTCACAGACCATAATAAGTCACCATTGTCAGCATCGAACATATACACGCCAGCACCAATTTTTTTCTTAACCATGTTCCCTTCATGATCTTTGATTTCTTCGTCCACGTTAAGACTTTGGTCATATACAGGCGATTCATAGCCTTTATCATACCCTCCACCAACAAGCATGACGAGTTTACGACTACCTTTCCAATTTACATATGCTAATGTTGGCTTAGACCAGCTTTGGCCCATTTTAGAAAGCTCGGTAATTATTCTTTCTTTTGTTACATTATTTTCTAAATAATGAACCTTGCTATTTTTAGGGTCAATATGAAACTTCATTTTTGGAGTATCTAGATCAGTCAGGTCTAAAGCATAATAACTACGCCCCCCCATTCGCAGACCTCCATAGACCCACTGTTTACCTTTTAGATTTATTTCTTCTTCTTTATCATCGTCATTTATAATTGTTCGCTTACCACCATCTACGCTCAATGTACCATCAGACTTACTCACATAGGTTGTATGAGCAGTCCACTCCCCATCTATCCCATAGTAAAGATTAGATTTACCTCCTGTAGTAGCACCACCATTATATTTAAATGCTTCACTTTGCTTTTCAATCATTTCATACGGCAGAAAGGCAAATTTTTCTTTACCAGTTTTTGCATCTAAAACGTGTAAAAGCCCTTGTGTAGAACCAAATAAAATATAATCCTTACGATCAGTTGTATCAATTAAAACGCTACCATCATTCGCCTTTGTTAGGGTTGGCTTACCTTCTTGCGTTAGCAAAATAGGTTTCGAATGTAAAATAGCACCTATTTGTGGTACTTGTTTAGAAATTGCATCCGTAGCTAAATTTTGTAGATTTACCCCTGCTTGAGCATTTTCATAACCTAATAGATTCATTAATGCTTCGCGATAAGGTGCATTTGCAGTCAAGTTATATGATGTCGAAATCGCTTGATAAATGGTTTTACCAGCATCTGCATCATATGTGCTTAAATTTAAGCTTTTTGTCTCAGCTTGATCTTTATAAACAAAATCACTCAGAATCAATCTCTCTTTCGGAGTTGTTGTAGTACGATATCCTCGTATCAACTGACTCAACGCACCATGCATAAATGCCACTTCATTTGAATCAGGAGTGAAATTTGGATTATTCCACTCATCTGCTATATTTTTAATTTCATCGTTTTGCATGACAGGCTGAGTACCTGTTTTAGTGCCATACAAAGAACCATTCACAGCATGATATTTTTTAAGATTACCATACCAAGTCTGCTGTAAATCTGTATTAGCTACCTTTGGAACAAATTGAGGAAAATATCCAAATGGCTGAATGGAACTACTATTAAGCGCATCTACAGGAATAGTTGCTGTACCTGTACTAACCCCAGGAATATTCGTTCTAACTTTACCTAAAAATTTACTAAAACTTTCAACAATATCATCTGTAGACTCTCCTGAGTACCATCCACCATTCCCTTTTATACCCCACTTTGCAGTATTTCTTACGTTCTGACTAGTAGAAGTATACGTATCAATTTCACTTTCAGTTTGAGCGGTATTTGGAATTACAGTAAATCCTTTACCAAAACCGATCACTGCAGTGAGGATATCTACTTTGGATTTATTTTTTGTTTTATCTGCTAAATTATCATTTAATTTAAAAATACAATCCCACCCTTCTTTTGTTCCATCACAAGTGAAAGAATTATTATCAAGCGCTGCTCGAACAAGTCCTCTAGTTCCTGTAGTATTATTATTATCTCCTAAATCATTAGGTTCGCCATCAGTAAGTACATAAATTCCCTGAGCGTGACAAGACTTAGCATCATCGGTAAGATTTAATTGTGATTTGATAGAGTCGGGTTGAGTATATCCAGTTGAAGTTCTAGTATCTGTAGAAGAATCAGACCAATCAAAACCTGTATTAGTTAACCCTGAGGTACTCTTACCCAATAAATAAGCTGCCGTTTCAGCATAGGAATTTGCGGTTGGCGTACCTGAAATAGGATTAATAGCTAGTACTTTTTCCAAAATCAGTTGCCGTTGCTTAATGGTTCTTCCACCCACAGTTACATCTGCATCCAACCGTCTTGCTGGTACTACAATTGTTCCTGCATTTATTGTTGATGTCCCATTAACAGCACCTAAAGTAGATAAACCCAGTATAATTTTATCATCTAGTTTTGTAACATTATTATTGTTACTATCTTTCCCACCTACCAATAATAAGACCATTGCATCCTTAAGTTTTGTAATACGGTCATTTTGATTTTCTAAAGGAGTTCCACTTGTTTTGTAGAAGTAAGTGTAAGAGTCATTTAAACCATTCGGCACTACCTTCATTCCATAACCTAATGTATATATATTAGATGGTTCTCCACTCAAATTATCAGTACTTGTACAATCTCTATTTTTACACCTAACCCAACTTCCATACCACCTCCCGAATTTATACCACTCACGATATCTATACTCATAATTCCCTCGAGAATTTGATTTCCTACAGGTATATCGATCATAACTCAGACTTGTATTATCTATATCTACACTTTTCTGTGTTTTAACCCAATCATAAAAATTAGAATTTGTAAAAGATGAAAAATCACATGCTGCTAATGCAACATCAGGAGTCGGATGAGTTACACGCATACTTCCTGAAACATCTAACATCATGATTAAGGTTGTTGTAGAACCGCTTGTAGTTGGAGCAGTATAAATATCAATATCACTCGCATTGACACCACTACAGATCAAAGTTGTAATTGATGTTGCTAATATGGTTAACTTCGCCTTGTTTAAGGCGGTTTGATTTAAATTTTTCTGTATAAATTTCATTTAATTTCCCCACCTTAATTCACTTGCCGAAGCTGATATTCCATTTCCTGCGCACTGTATGGCACGTTATTACGGGTCAAACAATCAGCAACACTATCTAAGGTTACTCCTGCTTCAATGATATTGAAGCTTGGATAGTTCATTACACACTTATCTATTTCTGAATCTTTTGCAGTAGATAAACTTGGAAGATAAGAAATCGAACTCACAATAATAGTTCCAATATCTTTCCCACCATAAGTTTCTGGATCAGAACCTTCGTACATATGGCTCCAATCTGTTCTATTTTCCAAACTTGACCGCACACCAACACGTGTGATTACAGCATTTCTATTGGAAACATAATCATTCGCTTGACCAACCTTGCAATAACCTTGCTGCCCCATATCATTTTTACGAATTGAGGTTCCTTGCCAATACACTAAACTTGCTTTACCTAAGTTATATTTTTGTGTGCTTTCATTTTTACGTAAACAGTAGACAAGTTCTTTTCCCTTATTCTCAGGTTTATTTACAAATCCAATCATCCCATTATCCAACTGGAGCTCAGCAATTTTTAATGCATCGTCTGTATAAGATTCCAATTGAAAAAATACTGCATCCGAATTTTGAACTAAAAGGGCTTGTGCTTGTGCATTTGTTGCAATATTTAATGAAGTAATTGAGCCACGTATTGCCCATGTTCCAATTATTGTTATTAACACCAATACAACTAGAACCACTATCAGAGTATTACCGCTTTGTATTTTTTTCATGGTTTTACTCCGCCTTATTCTTAACCCCAAAACCATTACGTAATGCAACAGTTTGAGTTACTACACTTCTAATATACCTGGCGTTATCAGCATGAGGATTAATCTCTTTTTCAACCAAATCCAAGATACTGAATTTTGTTTTATCTGTACCATTTGCAACTGAATCTGGCGACCTCAACAAAACACCTATCTGTACAGAAACGATTTGTGGTTTATCTAAGAGTTTTTTATATTCTGAAGCTGATATATAAGCAAATTGATCCATAATACCATCCAAGCTTCCAGCTGGTGCTGTATCCTTCGCAACACCAAACAACACTCTAAAGTGTTCAACATTTGGTATTAACAATTCACCATTTCCGGATATATTAAAATCAGTGACACCATCACCAACATAAGTCATTGCTTTACATCTTAGAGATAGTGATTTCACACCGGATGAGCTTTCTTCTTTTACAAAATAACGTTGAACTACAAACTGATTAGGGAGCACTTGTTCCCCCTCGCAATTGTATTGACTACCTATCGTATTCTTATATTGAATAACCAATTGATCACTTTTTATATCTTTTAGATTACTTGGACCCACTGAACTGTGTGTCAATAAAGCCTCTAATTGGTCTTTGTTTACAATACTTTCTGGGCTAGAAGTTAAGTTTTCTCCACTAAATACGATACCTCCATGTTTAGTAGATACTGTCATGGCGGCCACATTTGAATCAATATTTGCACGGCGTATATCTTTAATTATGTAATCTAAACCAAAAATCCCACTGTTTTGTATGTTAGCAACACCTTGTTGAAAACGTACGCTTTGGCTCGCTGTTATAAAAATTTGTATAGCAGCACCAGCGATTAATAATCCAAGTACTAATGAAATCATTAGCTCTATGAGGGTAAAGCCTTTTATATTTTTCATGTTCCATAGGCCTCCATTACCAAACACTTAGCCCCTGCAACATAAACTCCGGCAACCATACACATTGACACGTTATTTTGCGTAATCGTTGTATCACCCCAAGCAATATAAATACATTGACGATCACCACCATGGCAATCACCAATAATCATTTTCATCCCCGCATTATTTACGGCTTGAATCATTTGACTAGCATCATAAGCTGCAGTTTCACTACGACTACACATTGGTGTTGTAGTCCTACTTGAACCCGTGCTATCAGGCACATTACAAGACTTGGAAATACCAGCCAAACCTGAATTAATTTTTTCTTTGTATTCAGTTAATTGAGTCCGATTTACACGTATCCGCTCTGCTAAATCACGAGCTAGAGTCATAGCCAAAGTACGATCACTTGCTTCTTGCATAGCATCAAGGGCTCTGAGTTGTAACATAGAAAAACCCAATACAGCGATTGCAAGAAGAGCTAAAGCAACTAGCACCTCTATCATTCCAACTCCATGCTGAAATTGCTTTTTCATTGACACACCCCTAATAATGGTTTTATTTCAACCTTCCCAATAACTCCGCTCTTATAAATTTTAATCGATCTAACTTGAGCAACTTTCTCATGACAAATTTCAAAGACAAGATCGGTTGTTTCCTCCCATTCAGGAATTTGCTTAGGATTTGACAAAGGATCTTCAGGTAGAGTTGCATCATAGTTAGGATTAGCAATCATGCTTTTTCTTATAGATGTTTTTCTTTCTCTTGCAAGACCTACTGGTGAAAATAATATCCCTTCTGGAGCAATTTTACTTAAAATTTTGACATTTTCATATTTAGGTAACCAGTAAAATTCATTTCCCGTATCTGAAGAACTTTTAAACTCCAAGGATACATCTTTACGAAGCGCAATTGCTGCCCCTCGGGTTTTAGCAAGTGTCTGAGCTAATTCTAATGCAGATATTTCTAACTGTTTTTTATAAATCACGGTCATCATATTCGGTGCAGCAAGCGTTGCAATAATTCCCAAAACTGCAATCGTCACCATCAATTCAATCAGCGTAAATCCATTCTTTTTCTTCTGCATACAATTTCCCCAAGGCAACAAAACTTTTCCCCATTAAAAATAATATCTATAAATTTTACAAAACCTACACAGAGTAGATAAAAGGCATAAAAAAACAGATAACTATCATATTATAGCTATCTGTTTATTTTTTAATGAAAAATAAATTGTTAAATAGTTAACAATTTAAGCCTGTGTTACAGGAATACGTAACTCTTTTGGCAAACTAAATGTAATATTCTCTTCTCGCCCATCCAGTTCTTTGGGTGCCTGTGCACCCCAATCCTGTAAACGCTGAATCACCTGCTTAATTAAAATTTCCGGGGCGGAAGCACCTGCGGTTACCCCAATTTTAGAAATATTGGTAAACCATTCCTGCTTGAGCTCATCTGCATTATCAACCAAATAGGCTGCTTTACCCATACGTTCCGCCAGTTCGCGCAAGCGATTTGAATTCGATGAATTCGGTGATCCTACAACCAGCACGACATCACAACGTGCAGCTAAATCACGTACTGCATCCTGACGGTTTTGTGTCGCATAGCAAATATCATCTTTGCGTGGACCTTGAATATTCGGAAATTTTCTGCGAAGCGCATCAATGACTTTCGCTGTATCGTCAATCGACAAAGTCGTTTGTGTTACAAAAGCGACTTTTTCAGGATTACGCACAGTTAAAGCTGCAACATCCTCTTCATCTTCGACCAGATAAATGTCACCACCATTATTTTTATCATATTGCCCCATGGTGCCTTCAACTTCTGGGTGCCCCTCATGACCAATCAGAATCGCCTCCACTCCCTCACGGGCATATTTAGTCACTTCAATATGTACTTTAGTGACCAATGGACAGGTCGCATCAAAAACTTTTAAACCACGGCGTTCGGCTTCCTGCTGCACAGCTTTAGACACCCCATGTGCACTAAAAATCACGATATTGTCATCTGGTACTTCATCTAGCTCATCGACAAAGATTGCACCACGTTGACGTAAGTCATCTACAACAAACTTGTTATGGACCACTTCATGACGCACATAAATGGGTGGATTAAAGCATTCTAGGGCACGGTTCACGATCGCAATGGCACGATCCACACCGGCACAGAAACCACGCGGGTTAGCTAAAACAATTTCCATAGAAATCCTCAATACTCACTCAATTTATGGCGCTACAATTGAAATAAATGTAAAACAATCGACGTACAACTATTTAGTTTAAAGCCGGTCTACTCTAAAATAGAGAAGATATTTTATCATATCAGGAAAAATATCATGTCGGGTCTCTTGTTTGTCGTTTCTGCAGCGTCTGGAACGGGCAAAACATCCCTCGTTAAAGCATTACTTGAACGCGTCAACAATCTTCATGTTTCTGTTTCTCATACGACACGCGGTCAACGACCTGGCGAACTCGATGGCGTACATTATCATTTCTCGACTAAAGAAGACTTTTTAAACCTGGTCGAAGAAGGTGGTTTTATTGAATATGCCGAAGTCTTTGGCAATTACTACGGCACAGCACAAGCAACTGTAAAAGAACAACTTGCCAAAGGTCATGATGTATTACTTGAAATTGACTGGCAAGGTGCACAACAAGTTCGTCGACTTTTTCCTGAATCTAAACAGATTTTCATTCTTCCGCCAAGCCAGTTTGATTTGCGTCAGCGTCTTTCCAACCGTGGTACAGACTCTGTTGAAGTGATTGAACACCGTCTTAGCTGTGCAGTCGAAGATATGCAGCAATATGTCAACTTTGATTATGTCATTATCAATGATGACTTTAATAAGGCATTACATGATCTTGAATCTGTGATTATCGCCAATCGTCTGGTCCTTTCCCAGCAAGCGACCCGCCATGAAAAACTGATCCAGGCTCTAATTACTCCAAGCGAACAGTGATTAAAACTTGAGTCTCCAGACAAAGCATTTTATACTGTGCAGTCTGTTGAAATTTACTATTCAAAACGAGAATTCTTATGGCACGCGTAACCGTTGAAGATTGTTTAGACCATGTAGACAACCGCTTTGAGCTTGTACTAGTGGCAAGCAAACGCGCGCGTCAATTGGCACGTCAAGGCATTGAACCAACTGTGGAATGGGACAATGACAAACCGACTGTAGTTGCTTTACGTGAAATCGCTGCAGGTCATGTATCAAAAGATATTTTGAAACAACGTGATCAAGATTATCAAACTTCAAGTTTAGACCTTGCTCTTTCTGCAAATAATCTAAATTTAGATGGTTTTTCTTTCCAATAAGAATAAACCATTCCGAAAAGCCTAGTTTTAAACTAGGCTTTTTTTGTTCTGTGACTTTTATATTTTGCGCAGAACGGTTATAACATAAGGGTTAGCTCTAAAGTCAGTATAAATTTTTCACTTGTTGATATGAAAAAACTGACCCACTTTATGTTATACATTTCATACGAGCTTTTTCTGTTTTATTTGTTAAAAAATCCAGTTTTAAAGGTGTTTTATGCCAGGCCCACAGGTCAGTGAAGCTAAGCAACAGTTAAAAATCATCATCGACGCGTATTTAAGTGAAAGCGATGTCGAACGTGTGCTTGCGGCCTGTGATTATGCCGATATCGCCCATGATGGCATTACCCGTAAAAGTGGTGAACCTTATATTCTGCACCCTATCGCGGTGAGCTGTATTCTGGCCCATATGCGTCTAGATACTGAAACCTTAATGGCAGCGCTGCTGCATGATGTCATTGAAGATACCGACTTCAATAAAGATGACATTACAGAAAAATTTGGCAGCACGGTTGCAGAGCTGGTTGATGGTGTCACCAAGCTCAGCCATTCCAGTGATAAGGAATATAATAAAGCGGCCTCTTTCCGAAAAATCCTGCAAGCTACTTTACAGGATCCACGTGTCATTATTGTGAAACTGGCAGATCGCTATCACAACATGACTACGTTGGAAGCATTACGCCCGGATAAACGTGCTCGTATTGCCCGTGAAACCTTTGAAATTTTCGTTCCAATGGCACGCTTGGTCGGCATGAACGAAATGGCAGATAATCTGGAACATCTCTGTTATCAGAATCTGGATCTGGATATGTATAATGATGTCCAGGCTGCCCTTTTAGAAACCAAGCCTAAACGCTGTGAATATCAGGCCAAGTGGGAACAGAAACTTAACGAATTACTACAGCAATATGCCATTGAAGGCCGGGTTAAAAAGAAAAACAATAATATCGAGCTATTACGCCATTTTGTAAAAAATGATATTGATCTGCAGGAACTTACACATAGCCACGCATTTGAAATTATCTTACAGAGTATTGCCGATTGTGACCGTCTCGCAGATATTCTGACTGAAAGTTTTACGGTTCAAAATTATCAGGACAATATTCGCCGTCCCCTTCCAGGCGGCAACCAGTCTTTAACCATGCGCTTAAAAGGCGAAAAGACTACTTTATCGCTAACTATTCAAACTGAACTGATGCGTAAAGCTGCACGCTTTGGCGTCGTACTTGGTGAAAATGCCCCTCAAGCCTGTCGCTCTGCCATTCAAGCATCCATGCAAAATCTGAACGTATTGGTTGATGGTGAATGCGCCAAAACTACGTTCAGCGAATTACTGGATTATTTGCATCAGGAAAAAATTTGGGTTTATACCCCTCACGGTCATCTGCATGAATTACCGCAAGGTGCGACTGCAGTTGATTTTGCCTATGCTGCCAGCCTGTTCCTGGGTAACCACGCTATTGGCGCTAAAATTAATGGTGAAACCAAACCGCTTTCTACGCCATTATTGAGTGGTCAGGTCGTTGAAGTTATCACTGATGTTCTTGCAACCCCAAACCCGGACTGGCTCAGTTTTATTAACACCCAAAAAGCCCGTCGCGCGATTCAGAATATCCTGCGCGATCAAGACATTGATGAACAGCGCCTTGTGGGTCAACAGGCCCTCAACCGTGCCTTAAAACTTTTCCAGTGTTCTATTCTCGATCTGACCGAAGCTGACTGGAAAAATGTACTGGAATGGCGTCATGTTCCCACTAAAGAGCAACTATTTGAACAGATTGCTGTAGGTGACTTATTACCACAACTGGTTGCTAACCATTTATTTGCACATGACCAGCATCAAAATGCGAATAGTTCAGGTCGTCTTATTCAGGGTACAGAAGGTGTAGATGTTAAATACGCACATTGCTGCAACCCGGTACTTGGTGATCCAATTCAAGGTCATCTGACTCGTCGTGGCCTAATTGTACATCGTGCCCGTTGCCATAATTTATTGCAGGAACAACATATGCATCCTGAAAATATTATGCCTCTACAATGGACGACTGAAGATCTGGATGATGTCAGCTTTACTGCCTATCTCTGTATTGATCAGGCCATGGACGATGAACAGATTTCCGATCTGATTTATCAATGTCGTAAAGGCCATACAGGTGTAGAGATGGTGCGTAATTATGATGGCAAAACTTATGTAAATATTGTGGTGCATAACCGTAAACAGATTGCCAAGATTATTCGTGATTTACGCATGCATTTTGGTTTTCCACGTATTACCCGCTTAGAACAACCGCTCAATATTGCTGAAACCTCTAAAGCCAGTTAATCATTTAAAACGATAATGCTTTTGTCAGTTGAATTGATCTAATATGATGTATGTTGATGTTGACATCCTCCAGCTAAAGCAAGCGGATTCCTACTGCTAGACGCTCATGCCCAAGCGCAAGTATGTTCTTAGCGGAATTTAAATCACGATGATTTATACTTCCACACTCACATTCCCATACTCTTATTCGCAAATCTGTTCTACCTTTGGGACTGCTAGAGGTGATTTCACCGCAGCACGAACAGATTTGGGTTGTGAATTTCTCACTGACTTCCTCAAACAATACCCCTGCGTTCTCGCATTTATACTTGAGCATTGTTTTCAGTGCTGAAAATCCTGTGTCCAAAACAGATTTCGCCATCTTGGTTTTTACAAGTTTGCTCGCACTTAAGTCACCTACAACAATCAGTGCATTTTCTTTCACAAGCAGAGTGCTTGCTTTATGCAAATGGTCTTTACGACAATTGGCAATTTTAGCGTGTAATGCACGTACACGTTTTTTATTTCTTGCTCTTTGAGCAATCCCTAATTTCTGCTCGTAATTACGGTAAAACTTAGGATTTGAAATTACAGTACCATCTGAGCAGGTGGCAACGTCTTTTAGACCAAGATCAATACCAATCGCTTTAGTTGCCGTTGGTTTGTCTTGTTTAGGTGAGTCCACAACAAGACACACATACCAGCGCCCACGACTATCCTCAACGAATGAGCCTGTTCTCACGCTGTATTTACTTATGCCGTAGCTATCCCATAGCTTAAATTTCTGCTTGCCGTATTGCACATATCCATCAGCATATTTAATCGCTACTTTTTTAAATGGTATCCAACCAAGCGAACGTCTTGCTGACTTCTTGTTACTCACACGCCATTTCAGCTTTGCTTTCTTGTGTTGTCTTCTTTTATCAACATATTCTTCTGTTATCCCTTGCACTGTTTGACTATGCAAACCACACAATTTTGAAGTTCCTTTTGTGTATTGAGTCATATCAAATGCTGAGAAAAAGTCACCTGTTCTTTTCAGGTGTTTGAAACTCAAATCATTCACATAATTCCAAACAAAGTTCACCTCAGATGCTAATTGGTCTAGCACCTTGCAATGTTTGTCTTTTATGCGTAATTTAAGTGTTTTCATGAGCTTATTTTAGATCATGTTAAATTAAAGGTGTTGATTTTAAAAAATTCAACGACATTTTATGTCGTATCGCTTATATCTCTGCCCTGAAGGACAGAGTTTTACGCTCCATTTGATAAAAGGAGAAATTAATGTTCCGCCAAGTAATCCATACTGAAAATGCCCCTGCTGCCATTGGCACCTATTCGCAAGCCATTCTTGTGGGCGATACCCTGTATCTATCTGGTCAAATAGGTTTAGATCCATACAGCATGGAACTGGTTGAAGGCATTGAAGCACAGATTCGCCGTGTATTCGATAATTTAAAAGCCGTCTGCGAAGCGGCCGGTGGCTCTCTGGCAGACATCGCCAAACTGAATATTTATCTGACTGATTTATCGCACTTCCAGCTGGTGAATCAGATTATGGGTGAATATTTTGCCCAGCCTTATCCAGCACGTGCAGCACTCGGTGTTGCCAGCCTACCGAAAGATGCTCTGGTCGAGATGGATGGCGTAGTCATCATTCAGCAATAATTTTTAAAATTTATGTAACACCTAAGCTTCTATATTTCGTTTGCAATCATGAATCACTCAAGCAAAAACCCGAGCAATAATCGGATTTTTGCTTGAGTGATATTTTTTTATCTAAATCATCAATCATTATAAAAAGCATTTTCAAATGATTTTTATTGACAAACGATAACAATTATCAATAATATCTCTTATCTTATTTATTCACTGTGGTTGTATCCTATGTACGTTTGTCTATGCCGTGGCATTACAGATCAAGACATTAAAGATGCTATTGCAAATGGCGCCGAAAGTTACCGCGATGTGCGTGAAATGCTTGATCTAGGCACGTGTTGTGGCCGTTGTGCTCCAGAAGCCCGTATGATCATTAGTGATGAAATTTCCCAGATTGCTGCACGGCTAGCGGTTGCTGCCTAAAGCGGATAACGATAATTATAAAATTAATGGTCTCGTATCATTACTCCTCCCCCGCCTCTGACTCTGGCGGGTTTTTATTGCTTTATATTTCACCTGAAGCTTTTTGATTGCGATTTTCATTTGCAGTTCAATAAATTACTCGCCATTGTTTGCTCGATTGATTTAAGATAAGTTAATCAAAAACCCATAGTAATAAATGGGTCAACAGGCTATATGGAGTGATACGATGAAAGGCAATCGTGATGTAATTAATCAGCTGAACCAGGTGTTGTATCACCACCTTACAGCGATTAACCAGTATTTCCTGCATTCACGCATGTTTAATGACTGGGGCATTGAAAAACTGGGTTCGACAGAATATAAAGAGTCCATCCGCCAGATGAAGCATGCCGATAAAATTATTGAACGTATTTTATTTCTTGAAGGCTTACCAAACCTACAACATCTTGGCAAATTATATATTGGCCAGCATACTCAAGAAGTACTGCAGTGTGATGTCCGCAAAGTTAAAGAAAATATTGAAGTCATTCAGCAGGCTGTAGCTTTGGCAGAAACACAGATGGATTATGTGACTCGTGATTTAGTGCGAGAAATTCTGGAAAAAGAAGAGGAATATCTGGACTGGACTACGACTCAGCTAGATCTTATCGAAAGTGTTGGTATCGAAAACTATATTCAAAGCCAGCTCTAAACTTAGAATGAATCAATAAAAAAGCCAGCTCTTGCTGGCTTTTTTATATGGAATTTATCTTGGCATATCCTGAATCAATTCTTCATAACTGAGTTCGGTTTTTTGAATAACTTTTAAGCGTTGCAGCTGATGCTTGGCTTCATCTTTATAGTTATTAAAAGCTAGTAGTTTGGCGTATTTAATTAGATTATATTTAGTTGGATAGCTTAATACCATCTGCTCACCTGCTTGAATCTGTTCAGAGGATGCTTTGCTATACGGATTAAGACGAATCCAGCTGATACGATGATTAAACTCTGTTAACAAATAGATTGGCTGTTGATTGGTGATTTTTTCAGGCTGTTGCTCATAACGAATACTTTGCCCAAGTTTTGGTACAGTGACATCATAATCTCGATAGATCACAATCAATAACAGCAGGCCAAATCCGAAAATGAGTTGCATCGCTATAGAGGGTAAGGTCACGGTTTTGATATTTGGATTTTGAGCTAGAACCGTACCCAGAATAAAACCGACCGGCAATAGAAAATAGGCATAGTGCTGCGGAAACTCAAACATGGCATGGGTAAGAAAAGCCCCAATCATTAAAATACCAATGACCGACTCAGGAGTTTTCACCCATCTTTGTAGCTGATAACCTAAATAGCCGAAATAGGCTAAGAAAGGCAGACCAATAACCAGCCCATTCCACAGCAAGAAATCAATAATAAAGTTATGTGCACTTCGAATCCAGACTGGACCTTGCACCGTATCCGTTATTGAGACGAAGGCAACACTGGTCTGATACCAGCCATAACCAAACCATGGTTGTGCCTGAATTGCCGCTAGCATTTGCTGCCAGATGGCGAGTCGTGACATATCCCCCGTGGCACGAGATACTACATCACGGCTTTGCACCACTTGGGCATCCATGACCTGAGTCGCCAGCTGACTGAGTAATGGAAAAGCGACAATGCAGGAAATAAAAAAGATGAACCATGCTGTGCTGTAATACCATTTCAGGCGAATGATCCCTTTATATTGGTATAACGCCAGATAAAGCATAATCGCGATCGCAGCCACCCATGCAGTACGGGACTGGCTTAAAGCCACACCCATGACAATAATTGCCGCACATGAAAATAGCCATCTGGTCTGGATTTTTTTCTTTTCATACAGGTAGAGACAACTCATCAATGACATGAGAAGGAAAGTCGCCATATTATTCGGCTGGGCAAAGTTGGCATAAGGCCGCTGTGTACCACTGATATTTACCATGCCTGGCAGTACAGAATCCAGATTAGACCACTGACACAGCGCAATTAAACCCGTAATCGTCCCTGAAGCCAAAAATACATAACTCAGATTAGTAAAGGTTTCTTCTCGATTATAGTTTCCTATTGACAGGTGATACCCCAGCACACTTGCGAGCCAAAAGCTAAATACGAAAATACAGCCTATCATCGCGATACTAAAAAAGAACACCTGCCCTGCCAGTAAATGTATAAATGATACACAGGCAAGTAGTAATAAAGGTGAGCTAATAGCTGGGACTTTTAGTTTTTCTTTTAAGCAGATTGCAGCGAGCGCAAATAATGCAAAGAAGGCATATAGCTCACCGGTATAGGTGACCCACGGCCGATAATGAACGGGCATGAGCCACGCGAGGGAGATCAGGATTGCTGCGATCAGGGCGAGCGTGAATTTCATGGAAATATCAGGCAGTAGAAGTTTGGCACATGATAAACAAAAAGCAGATTAAAGGGTAATTTGCTTTTTGTTTTGACCTTTCGAATACAAGTTAGTTCCAAGGGCGAAGATCGACAATTTTAATCACCTCAGCTTTTTCTTTATTAATTAAAACCACCATATCTATAGATAATGCTTTCATTGGTAACCAATGATTTGCTTGAGGATACTTAGCAAGTACTGTATTCACCTGCTGTTTGTCGTTATATTGATATAAACCACTCAAAGGTAAAGCTCTTTTCCGTAAAGTTGCTTTTTCTTCATCAATATCAATATAACGTTCAGGACGCTGTGCGATCGAAAGCCCACCTAAAGCTTCTGCAAATAAGTCTTCATTTTTTTGTTGTACATCGTTGGTGACCTTTACTGCTGCCCATTGTGGACCCACCCAGCTTACTTGTGCAAATTCATCTTGAGGTGCTTTTTCGGATAGAACAAGATCATTATTACGGATGAGTTCAAAACGGTCTGTATTAAATACTACCCATGCAGGTCGTGCTTGTGCAATGTTATACACACCAAAAACAAGTGCAGCGATTTGAATTAAAATAATCACGCTAAGATCAAACTTGAGCGTTTTCTTTGATTCTTTATAGACGACAAAGCCAAGAATAGGACCTAAAATTACATCAATCGCAAGCAGCATTAAAAAAATATGTGTCACACCCACTGCTTTTGCCAAAGGACTTGGATACCACAGCCCATACACCAAACCAAGCACCAACAAGGCAATACATACAGAGACTGCCACATGCCCCACAAAAAAACGTAAACGCTTTGACATTGTTATGGTCTTCTATCCAAAAATAAAATCTCGGGTTTCATTAATTAAATAAAAAAGCTGACCGAAGTCAGCTTTTAATAAATTAAATATTAAGATTGAACTGCACGGCAACTTGCAGGTAAATATTTCACAGGAGTACCTTTAGTCTTAGCAGGGCCACAAGACCATTCCGAAATACCTGCTGAAGCAACGCTACTGAAGTCAACACCTTTACTCCCATCAGTATTAGTAACCTCTTTACCTTGTAATGGTGTATTTGCTTTAGTCATTGGAACCATTACAATTGAAGTATCTTTAGCATCTTTAAGATCGCTCACATTTTCTAAAGTAATTGTAATTTGTCCTGGAGTTGCCATTGCTGAACTAACAACAACTTTTGCCACATATTTAGAGGCACGTTCTGCTGCGACATCATTTCCATTAGTATCCTTACTTGCATCTTTACCTTGTTCACAACCCCACATACCTTCAGCAGGAACAATTCCATTTTGAATTGCTTCGGTTACTGCAGTACGACATGACGAACCTGCAAGGATACCTTCAGATACTTTCGCACGAACTGTATAGTCTTGATAGGCAGGAAGCGCCACAGCTGCCAAAATACCGATAATCGCCACAACGATCATTAACTCGATAAGGGTAAAACCCTTTTGCATAGTTTTCATAACATTCTCCACAAATGTTTTTGTTTATTTATAAGCCTAAAAGAAAAAGCTCATTTAGCTTATTTATAGTTAGCATTAAGTATGCCAAGTTTTATTATAATAAAATTAAGAGAAAAAACAGCACTTTAAAAAAATATTTTTATTTTTGTAACTATTATGTTTTCTTTTGTGTAACTAACTGACAAAAGTTGTCAGTTAGTTGACTAAAATCACCCCAATATAATCGGTTTATTACCTAATTCATTCTCTAAATCATCTATTTTACGATCGTAATAATGATCTAAAACCTGTCCAATCTGTTTCACTCCTTCAATTACACCTTCTTTAAACTTCTGCTGGACTAAATGATGAATAATATTTTGGCATATTTCATCCCAAACGTATTGGGTCGTTGCATCTTTGATTCCCCGATCAATCACAATTTCAACCTTGTGTTCGCAGAGGTTCAAATAGAGCAGTACCCCACTATTATATTCGGTATCCCAAACGCCAAGTTCAGCAAAGAGTTGTCGGGCACGACACAGCGTATCCTGGTAATAAGCAGAACGAGAAGGTAGAGATCCTTCAATCACGACCTGAATTTCCCCCACATGCCCATGCTCGGCTTCTTCTACAGCTAATGCAATGGCATGCTGATCCTGCTTGGAGAAAAACCGCTTAGTTGCAGGCATATAAAAGAAGTGCTTGAGCCAGCGCTTAAAACTTGGTTGAGCATGTTCTTCCAGCTTAGGCTGCGTGACTATATCTGTTGTATCTGTAGTTGTTACCATGAGCCTGATGCTCCTCCCCCACCAAAACCACCGCCGCCTCCACCGAAGCCGCCGCCTCCAAAACCACCACGTCCACTACCGCCGCCACGACCGCCACCTGCCATGAAAGCATGCAGGATCAACTGAGCAAGTGAGGTCACAAGCAAAAAGAAAACTCCAGCACCAATTAATACGCTAGCAACCAATCCCATGCCATTCACCAGACCAGCTGCAGTTCCAGCCACTGCAGCAGTCGCTGCACTCAGCTTCCTGCCAAAGATCATGGAACCAATGACACCAGCGATGATAATAAAAATAACCGAACCAAAAGTTGCTTGAGATGCTTGCTGCGCTTTATAAGCCTGCTCCTGACGCTCTTTAAGCTCAGCCGCTGCTCGAGCTGCAATTTCTGGATCCAGATTTAAAATACGCTCGATTTCTGCCAGTCCCGCATCTATCCCTTGCGCATACTGACCCTGCTTAAACAAAGGCGTAATTTTGTTATTAATAATTCGTCCAGCCACAATATCTGGCAGAACACCTTCTAACCCATATCCAGTTAAAATCTGGATACGATGATCATTTACTGCAATGGTCATTAACAGACCATTATCATGCTCTTTTGAACCCAGTTGCCAGCGATCTGCCACACGCATAGAATAGTCAAAAATATCTTCCTGGCCCGTGGTAGGGACAATTACTACGCCAATCTGAGCCTTACCCGCCTGATAAAGATTGATGATTCGTTGACTAAGTTGCTGTTTTTCTGCTGCTGTTAATAAATTTGCCTGATCAATCACCGGCTCATTCATGGTGGGCAAGTCGCGCTGAACCTGACCTTCTGCCATATCATTGGCAATTTGGCGCTGCGGTGCTGTATCTGCAGATTCTACATTTTGATCCGTAGTATTCGTTTTAGGCTGCAAAATTTCACGTGCAACAATCACTTCTTCTGTATCAGTTGCCGTTGCTGTTTCACTCCAGGCAGGATTCATCAGGCTCATAATGAGGCTGAGAAATATACCTGTACAAAGTTTTACAGCGCTTATATGCATCATTGCAGCCACCTTATTAGCAGATTACCCAAGATCAGGCTTATTCAAATGAAACCTTAGGTGCCTGTTGCGCACTCTGCTCTGCACTAAAGTTTGGTTTGGTATCCATCCCAATAACTTTGGCTGTCATCACCTGCGGGAACTGACGTGCATAAGAGTTAAAATCTTGTACAGTCGTAATATAACGGTTACGTGCTACTGCAATACGGTTTTCAGTACCTTCAAGTTGTACCTGCAGATCGCGGAACTGCTCGTTGGCTTTTAGATCAGGATAATTTTCAGTTACTGCCAGTAGACGTGACAAGGCACTGGTCATTTGTGCCTGTGCCTCCTGATAACGCTGGAACAATTCAGGATCTTCCAGCACTTCACGATCAACTTTCAAACCTGCAACATTGGCGCGTGCCTGAGTCACCTCAGTCAATACCTGCTCTTCATGTGCGGCATAGCCTTTTACCACATTCACCAGATTCGGCACCAAGTCAGCACGGCGCTGATATTGGTTCTGCACTTCAGACCATGCCGCAGTTACTGCCTCATCCTTGACTTGTAAGGTGTTATAGCCACAACCTGTAAGCGTCAGGGTACTGGCTAACATCAGAGCAATGAAAGATTTTTTTAATACAGGGATCATCTTTTATCCTCAATTCTTTATTGATATTTATTTAATTAATTTGATTTTAAACATATTTTTCCTAGTTTTTGTTAATTTTTATAATTTTTTACTTTTATCGTTTTTTATTCCTTCTGTTCTGCTTCAGAGCTACGAATTAATATTGGATATATTGATAAGTTCAAATTCATATTTTATAAGCTCATAGGATTAAGCTAACCAAATATTCAAAACAAAGAAAAATAAAAAAACCCACCGCAGCGGGTTTTTTTTAAATAGATGATTAAATTAGATTAAATATCAAGATAATCGAGAATACCTTCTGCAGCCTGACGACCTTCCCAGATCGCAGTCACCACCAGGTCAGAACCACGGACCATGTCGCCACCAGCAAAGATTTTTGGATTTGAAGTCTGGAATTTGTATTGCTGTTGTTCAGCTGCAAGTACGCGACCTGAACCATCCAGATTGATTTCTACATCAGTGAACCAGTCTGCTGGGCTGGTACGGAAACCAAATGCTAGCAATACCGCATCTGCAGGCAGAATTTCTTCTGAACCTGGAATTGGTTCCGGACTACGGCGGCCACGGCTGTCTGGTTGACCCAGTTGAGTCGTTACCACTTTTACGCCAGTCACTTTGCCATTTTCACCCACGATTTCGATAGGTTGACGGTTGAACTGGAATTCCACACCTTCTTCACGCGCATTTTTTACTTCACGACGTGAACCCGGCATGTTCGCTTCATCACGACGATAAGCACAAACCACTGACTCAGCACCTTGACGAATTGAAGTACGGTTACAGTCCATCGCGGTATCACCACCGCCTAAGACAATCACTTTCTTGCCTTCAACGCTGATGTATTCGGATGGGTCTTTTTCCCAACCTTGACAACGGTTCACGTTAGCAATCAGGAAATCCAGTGCATCATAGACGCCATCCAGATCTTCACCAGCAAAGCCACCTTTCATATAAGTGTATGTTCCCATACCCATAAAGACAGCATCATAGTCAGCGAGTAACTGGTCGATAGTGACATCGGTACCAATTTCAGTATTCAGACGGAATTCAACCCCCATACCCGTGAAGATTTCACGACGGCGTTTCATCACATCTTTTTCCATCTTGAATTCTGGGATACCGAAAGTCAGCAGACCACCAATTTCAGGACGTTTATCAAATACAACAGGTTTAACACCATTACGTACCAGAATATCAGCACAGCCTAGACCGGCAGGACCTGCTCCAATGATAGCAACCTTCTTGTCAGTCCATTTCACATGAGACATGTCTGGACGCCAGCCTAAAGCGAAAGCGGTGTCATTAATATATTTCTCGGCATTACCAATGGTGACTGCACCAAAACCATCATTCAAGGTACAAGCACCTTCACACAGACGGTCTTGAGGACAAACACGACCACAGACTTCTGGCAAAGTATTGGTTTGGTGACACAGTTCTGCTGCCTGGAAAATACGGCCTTCTGCCAGTAACTTCAACCAGTTTGGGATGTAGTTATGAACCGGACATTTCCATTCACAGTACGGGTTACCACAACCTAGACAACGATGTGACTGATTTGCAGCCACTTCTGTTGTGAAAGGTTTATAAATTTCCACAAATTCTGCTTTGCGGACGTCAATCTCTTTTTTCTCTGGATCTTGGCGTGCGACATCCAGGAATTGAAAGTCATTATTTAGGCGTTCTGCCATCTCTCTCTCCGTGGGTAGACCCAAGGCTTTATTCGCATTACCTTAGGTCTGCCTATATCTGCAGTAGTGGAATTATTGTGGATCAGCTTGAGTTGTTTTCAACAAGGTCAATAAGTTAGCTGCTTTTGGTTTTACCAGCCAGAACTTACGACTATAGAAATCAAACTCATGGCGGATCTTGTACGCCCAAGCACTACCTGTTTCTGCAATATGTTCATCTAAAATGCGAAGCAAAAAGGTCTGATGTTCTTCCATCGCTTCAGTTGAGATACGGTTCAGTTCAATCAACTCGTGGTTGTAATGATCTACAAAATCATTGTCCAGGTCCAATACATAAGCAAAACCACCGGTCATACCTGCACCGAAGTTATGACCTACTTTACCCAAGACTGTCACGATACCGCCAGTCATATATTCACAGCAGTGATCGCCTGCACCTTCAATCACGGCGAAGGCACCTGAGTTACGAACTGCAAAACGCTCACCTGCAGTACCCGCAGCAAACAATTTACCACCAGTCGCACCATACAGACAGGTATTACCAATGATCGCAGTATTTTGAGTCTGGAATGGCGAACCTTTCGGTGGGAAAATCGAGATACGGCCACCTGCCATACCTTTACCCACGTAGTCGTTCGCATCACCTTCCAGTTTCAGATGCAGACCACCGGCATTCCAGACACCGAGTGACTGACCCGCTGTACCAGTTAAATTTACTTTAACCGGATGTGCTTCCATACTCAGGTTGCCATAACGTTTGGCAATTTCACCTGACAGACGTGCACCAATCGAACGGTCACAGTTACCTACGGTAAAGCTGTATTCACCACCTGTACCTGCTTCGATTGCTGGCAGAATTTCTTCTACCATCTTCTCAGCCAGAATACCTTTATCGAATGGTTCATTACCCTGTACTTCACAGTATTGTGCTTTGCCTTCTGCTGCTGGATGTGACTCTAGCAGTTTGCTCAGGTCAAGGTGAGCATGCTTGTCAGTTTCACCTGGCAGGATTTCCAGCAAGTCGGTACGACCGATCAGGTCTTTCAGGCTAGATACACCCAATGCAGCCAACCATTCACGAGTTTCTTCAGCAATGAAAGTGAAGAAGTTGATCAGCATTTGTGGTTCGCCGATGTAGTGCTCTTGACGCAGATGATCCTGCTGAGTCGCAACACCGGTCGCACAGTTATTCAAGTGACAAATACGCAGGTATTTACAACCTAAGGCAATCATTGGTGTTGAACCGAAGCCGAAGCTTTCTGCACCCAAGATCGCAGCTTTTACGACGTCCAGACCAGTTTTTAAACCACCATCAGTTTGAACGCGTACTTTGCCACGCAGGTCGTTTACACGAAGTGCTTGATGCGCTTCACTTAAACCTAATTCCCATGGAGAACCCGCATGGTGAATCGAAGACAATGGAGATGCTGCTGTACCACCATCATAACCAGAAATGGTAATAAAATCGGCATAAGCTTTTGCCACACCTGCTGCAATCGTACCTACACCCGGTTCAGATACCAGTTTCACCGATACCATCGCTTGCGGATTGACCTGTTTCAAGTCAAAGATCAACTGAGATAAATCTTCGATTGAATAGATATCATGGTGTGGTGGTGGTGAAATCAGGGTTACACCTGGTACAGAGTAACGCAAACGGGCAATGAGACCGTTTACTTTACCGCCCGGCAACTGGCCACCTTCACCTGGTTTTGCACCTTGCGCGACTTTAATTTGCAGGACTTCTGCTGAAGTTAAGTAAGCAGGAGTCACACCAAAACGACCGGATGCAATTTGTTTGATTTTCGAGTTACGAATAGTGCCGTAACGCGCTGGATCTTCACCGCCCTCACCCGAGTTTGAACGACCACCGATGGTGTTCATGGCAATCGCAATCGCCTCATGTGCTTCAGGAGATAAGGCACCCAAAGACATACCCGCAGAGTCAAAGCGAGGCAGAATCTCTTCTACAGATTCCACTTGATCCAGTGCAATCGAATTGTCTGTTTTCAGTTTGAATAGGTCACGAATCGTTGCGATCGGACGGTTATTCACCAGTTCTGCATATTCTTTAAAATCTGCATAATTACCAGAACGTACTGCTTTATGCAGTGAATTAATTACGTCCGGGTTAAATGCATGGTATTCCTTGCCGAATACAAATTTCAGCAAGCCACCTTGATCAATTGGTTTACGGTTTTTCCACGCGATATCAGCCAATTGTTTCTGGTCATTTTCAAGATCAACAAAAGTTGCACCCTGAATACGGCTCGGAACACCTACGAAGCATTTGTCCACGACTTCATTAGATAGGCCGATTGCTTCAAACAGCTGACCGCCACGGTAAGAAGCTACAGTTGAAATACCCATCTTAGACAGGACTTTCAGCAGGCCTTTTTCAATCCCCTTACGGAAATTGTTTTGTGCATATACTGGATCGCCCAGCAATTCACCTTTAGCCACCAGATCATTGATCACGTCATATGCCAGGTACGGATAAATTGCTGTCGCACCAAAGCCCAGCAGAACGGCAAATTGATGTGGATCACGTGCAAAACCGGTTTCAACAATCAGGTTCGCATCAGTACGCAGACCAGTATTGATTAGGTGGTGGTGTACTGCACCAGTGACCATCACAGCATTGGCTGGCAAGTAACCTTCACGGATTTTCTTGTCTGAAAGTACCAATAAAGTTTTGCCGTCACGAATCGCTTGCGCTGATTCTTCGCAAATACGAGCAATCGCAGCTTCCAGACCTTCAGTTTCAGCATAGTTCAGATCAATATCTGCAATCTCATAACCTGTGCGGCCTAGCGTGCGGATCTGATGCATTTTTGAATTAGACAGGACCGGACTTGAAATAATCAGACGGTCTGCATGTTCTGGACCCTGCTCGAAAACATTTTGTTCACGACCTAAACAGGTTTCTAGTGACATTACAATCGATTCACGTAATGGATCGATTGGCGGATTCGTTACCTGTGCGAACTGCTGACGGAAATAGTCTGATACATGACGTACTTGACGTGACAGAACCGCCATCGGGGTATCATCACCCATAGAACCCACAGCTTCCTGGCCGCTTTCAGCGATTGGACGCAGCAACTGGTCACGTTCTTCGAAAGTTACCATGAACATTTTCTGTGCCGCTTTCAGGTTGTCACCTTTCAAGCCTCGCTCACATAGATATTCTTCCAGCTCAGGGCTACCTTGTAGACGTACAGCATTTTCACGTAACCATTCACGGTACGGACGCATACGTTTCAGGTGATTATTCACATCCTGAGTATCTAATACTTTACCGGTATAAGTATCGATCACCAGCATTTGGCCAGGACCTACACGTCCTTTAGAAATGACATCTTCAGGTTCATAACCCCATACACCGATTTCTGAAGCCAGTGTGATGTAGCCATTTTTAGTGATGACCCAACGTGCCGGACGCAAGCCGTTACGATCCAGCATACAGATCGCATGACGACCGTCTTGGATAACTAAACCAGCAGGGCCATCCCATGCTTCCATATGTTTAGAGTTGAACTCATAGAATGCACGTAAGTCAGCATCTAAAGTTTCAACGTTCTGCCAAGCAGGTGGAACCAGCATACGTAGCGCACGGAACAGATCCATACCACCACCCACGAGGATTTCCAGCATGTTATCCAGACTAGATGAATCTGAACCAGTACGGTTTACGATTGGATTCAGCTCAGTCAGACCTGGCAGTAACGGGTTTTCAAATTTAGGCGTACGCGCCATTGCCCAGTTACGGTTAGCCGTAATAGTGTTGATCTCACCATTGTGCGCCAGGTAACGGAATGGCTGAGCTAGTGGCCAGCGTGGCAATGTATTGGTAGAGAAACGTTGATGGAAGACCACGATATGTGATGCCAGACGCTCATCAGCCAGGTCAGTATAGAAGTCAGCAATAGCTGCTGGCATCATCAGACCTTTATAGCTGATTACAGTTGAGCATAAGGTCGTCACATAGAAATATGGATCACTGGTTAACTGCTGTTCAGCACGACGACGCGCAAGGAACAATTTACGGTTGAATTCAACTTCAGTCACACCGATTGGGCAGTTAACAATCACCTGTTCAAAAGCTGGCAGAGACTGCATTGCAATCTCACCGAGCGCATCATTATTCGTCGGTACAACACGCCATGCGATAACGCGACAGCCTTCTTCTTCAATTTCTTTCGTCAGGACTTGTTTTGCATGTGCGGCTAATGCTGGATCCAGATTCAGGAATACTGTACCCACAGCAAAAATCTCACTTAAGGTAATGTCACTTAAGCGTTTGGCCTCTTCACGGAAGAATTCTTTAGGCATTGCCAGCAATAGACCACAACCATCACCGGTCTTGCCATCAGCAGCAATACCGCCACGGTGGGTCATACAACTTAGACTATGAATTGCGGTCTTGACCAGATCATGACTGGCATCACCCTGCATATGGGCGATCAAACCGAAACCACAGTTATCTTTAAACTCATCCGGTTGGTATAAACCTTGAGCGGGAGCTACATTATTAAGCGATGGCATGTGCATAGCGTACCCTTCATTTCACTAAGCCCGATAGGCTATTAAACAATCTAAATTCTGCTGTGCGTGACTGTCTGATTTACTCCGCAAGCTAAGCAGCTTTATAGAGCAAAATATCATTGAGTATCTTTTCAACATAATCCTTTTTCAGACGGAATGCATGAAAAATAACATTCATTTTGCTGATGGATAAGATAAAAATAAGCAACAAAGATGACAATTACGCCTATTCATCGAATCATTTTCGCGCCAAAACAGGGAGATTAATTCAATTCATGCACCAATAAAGCAAATTTCATGCCAACTTAAGGAGCAAAAATCAAAACAACACAAATGACAAAGATTTAGCCTACAAAAGGAAAATTATGATTATTTATGGTGCGTATTTTTTGCACCAAAAGCGCACATTTATAATAAAGATAAAGTGTCCGTGCGCTATTTTAGACCGGCCTAGTTAAATGGATCACTAATCTCGTTTTCTTGAGGTCGAGAATTGCCATTTGATGAGCGCGGACTTCCTTCGACATGACTTTGAGATTTCTGTACATCTACTACATTACCTTCCTGATCACGTCGAACAATCGTGGTACTCGTGGTGCTTTCTTTAGGGGTGACCACAGGTGCTGAAGGTTGAGCTTTCGGTCTTATCTGTACGGATTCATCGACTTTCGGTAAAGGTACATTTTTCAACTGAATTTCATAAAGTTTTTGATTACTTGCCAGTTCTTCCGAACCCATACTGTTGACTAGACTGGCATATTGTTGCATGGCCACAACTTTAGGCTGGACGGATTTAGGCAGATTCAGATTGAGCACTGATAAAGCCTGTTGAGCTTCTGCTGCGGTTTTATACAGACCATATAACAATACATATTGTTCAGGCTGGTTCTCACCCGAAAGCCTTAAATAAACAAAAGGCTTACGATCCTGCTGCTTTTTCAGGAAGGTTTTTAGAATGGCTTCATTACCTACACGAAATAGCTCAATCGCATGCTGTTTCTTTACTTCACCAATATATTTGGTTCCGCGGAATTCAGGCTCATGACTAACATTGACAACAATCCGAGTATTGAGAGCAAGAGGCTTAACCTCATCAGAAAGTGCACCAAGATGGGTCATTGAGGCCACTTTTTCTGGTTGAATCTGTAATTCAACTTCCGTTTCCGGCTTCTTCTCTACTTCTACCACTTCATCTGTATCGGTAATAGCCCAAAAAACCAAGGCAGCAAATAGACAGCATACGCCACAGACCAGCCAGAAATAATGCTGAATCTTTTGCCAAGGGGTACGTAATGCTGTCATAAAAATTTAAACCTATGCCTGATGAGCTAAAATCGCCTGTTGCATCAACTCGACATCAAAGTCTCGAGTAATGACCGCTTTTCCAAGTTGCTGCAATAATACAAGACGAAGCTGCCCATTTAAAACTTTCTTGTCGTGAGCCATGTAAGCCAAGAAATCGTCAAGTGGGATTTTAGGACAAACAATAGGTAATTGCGCACGAGAAATGATTTTTTTTGTACGCTCAAGGTCTTTTAATGAAATCCAGCCCATGCGATGGGATAAATCTGCTGCCATCACCATACCGGTTGCTACAGCTTCACCATGTAGCCATTCACCATAGCCCAGATAAGACTCGATCGCATGACCAAAAGTATGACCGAGATTAAGTAAAGCACGCTCACCCTGCTCTTTTTCATCATTCGCTACAATACGAGCTTTATGCGCACAAGAACGATAAACCGCTTCGGCCAGCAATTGCTCATCACGGGCAATAAGACCTTCCATATTGGCTTCTAACCAGACCAGAAATTCTTCATCACCGAGCAAGGCATATTTGATCACTTCAGCCAGACCGGCAGATAGCTCACGATCTGGCAGCGTAGATAGCTGCGACATATCTGCCAGCACCACTTGTGGCTGCTGGAAAGCACCAATCATGTTTTTACCCAGTGGATGATTAATGCCGGTTTTACCCCCAACACTGGAATCTACTTGAGACAGCAACGTCGTTGGCACCTGAATAAAATATACTCCACGCTGGAAACAGGCAGAAGCAAAGCCGGCCATATCTCCAATAACACCACCACCGAGTGCCAGAACTGTACAATCGCGGTTAAAACCCGCCTCAAGCAATGCATCAAAAATCAGGTTTAGATGCTCAATATTTTTGTATTTCTCGCCATCCGGTAAAATACAGGTCGCCACAGTTTTACCCAGATTTTCCAATGCAGCCTTATAGCGATCCAGATAGAGTGGTGTCACCGTATCATTACTGACAATCATCACCTGCTTGCCATGGATATAGGGCTCAAGCAATTCCTGAGGATTCAAGTTACTGCCAATAAAAATAGGGTAACGACGTTCACCGAGTTCGACATATAAGGTTTTCATGAGGGAATGACCACTTTTTCAACTGAACTTATTTTTTCGGAAGGATGAGATTCAGAATACGCTGCGCCAGATCTCGTGCAGCTCCCTGATTGGTCTCAATAATGTAATGTGCGACTTCCCGGTATAACGGATCCCGCACTGCAAGCAGATCTCTAAGTTTCTGTTCAGGATTTTCAACTTGTAACAAGGGCCGGTTTTTGTCGCGATAGGTTCGCTGAAGCTGAATTTCAACTGGAGTGTAAAGATAAACAACGATGCCTCGCTGCTTTAAATAATCCCGATTAGGAGCCTGAGTAATTGCGCCACCACCAGTCGCAAGCACCAGCTGTGGACGTGAGGTTAACTCATCAATGACAACAGTTTCACGATGACGAAAACCCTTTTCACCCTCTTTTTCGAAGATCCAGGGAATTGTAGCTCCTGTTTTCCGCTCAATTTCATGATCGCTGTCCAGAAATTCTCGTCCTAACAGTTCTGCTAAATGTCGTCCTACTGTTGTTTTACCGGCCCCCATCGGCCCTACCAAATAGATATTTGGCAGGGTTTCAAACTCTTTGCTTGGCAAGGAGTCACCTATTCATTTTGTTAAATTCAAAATATATTAATGATTTCTTGAAACACTGTCATTAACAATTCGAGGCGTAACAAAAATCAGTAACTCACGCTTGTTATCTGATTTTACATCTTTACGGAATAAACGGCCTAAATAAGGTAGATCGCCCAGGAAAGGCACCTTAGTTTGTGCATTTCGAGTTTCTTGCTCAAAAATACCCCCTAACACTACTGTTTCACCATTATCAACCAGTACATTAGTATTGATCTGGTTTTTATTTATCGTTAACTGTCCAGTGGGTGTCGGATTTCCTGGTGAGTCACTGGTAATATTCAACTCCATCTGTACCTTGCCATCTGGGGTAATACTTGGTGTAACGTCCAGACTTAAAGTTGCATCAATAAATTCAGTAGTTGAAACTGCATTAGCACCACCACCTTCTGCGGACTGATATGGAATTTGCGAACCAGAAGCCACAGTTGCTTTTTGCTTATCAGCAGTGAGCACTTTCGGCGTAGAAATCACTTCACCATAACCGTCTGCCTGTAGTGCAGAAAGTTCAAGATCCAGCATAAAATCTGAAAGGCTGATTAAGCCAAAAGCAATACGGCTTGCTCCTTGACTGGTTACCCCTAAGTCTACATTTAGGTTATCCGGGCGTTGAATATCATAGGTAAATCCCCCTAAATCACTTTCTTGAGGATCTCTCAAATCCCATAGAGTAGTGTCACTCCCCCCTACAAGAAGGTGATTATTATTGGTAATCCCTTGAGATAGGATTCCCCACTTCACCCCCATTTCTTTGGTAAAGTCAGTGGTTGCACGGACAATACGCGCCTCTACCATCACCTGCTTCACTTGCACATCAAGTAGATCGACCATATTGCGAATTTTATCAATAAATGGCTGGGTATCATTCACAATAATGGTATTGGTACGAGCATCAATAGAGATAGAGCCACGTGAACTTAATAAACTTTCTCTATCATCACCGTTACTTGTGCTATTCGAGCTCCCTGATCCTGATGCACTCTTATTTTGAGTAATCAGTTTTTCAATATCTGCTGCTTTTGCATAACTGAGCTGCATATATTCAGTTTGAATTGGTGCAAGCTTAACACTCTGTGCTAGTGCTTTCGCTTCTTCTTCTTCGGCCTTAATTAGTTCTGCCACCGGTGCAATCCAGATCACATTACCATTACGGCGTTTATCCAGATTTTTGGTTTTTAACACGATATCTAAAGCCTGATCCCAAGGCACTTCTTTGAGGCGTAAGGTAATATTACCCTGTACGCTATCTGCAGCAACCATATTGATATCGGTAAAATCGGCTAATAATTGTAGAACTCGACGAACTTCAATATCTTGGAAATCGAGGGAAATTTTCTTGCCTGTATAAGCGACTGATTTAGGACGTAATGGACCCTTAACTTCTGGACGCTTCAAACTAATCGTCAGCTTATTATCCGTCTGGAAAGCCATATATTCATAACTTTCTGCAGACTGAATAGTAATTACACCTGAACCATTTTGATTGACTGCATCTACGGTTGAAACAGGCGTGGCAAAATCATTCACATTCAAACGTCGGGTCAAATGTGCCGGAATCTTGGAGCCCAGAGTCCGCACAATCACTTTGGTTCCCTGCTGCTGTACATCGACTGGTGTGTTCTGACCTGCCAGATCAATTACCACCAGTCCTTCACCTTGCGCACCCCGCTGGAAACCAATATTAGTAATCCCCTGAGCGACCTGCTGTTGTACAGGCTGAGCAATAGCGACTGGAGTGGCAGAATTAATTTTTAAAATAAAGGTATTGCCTTCCACACGCGTCGTAAATGCACCTGCATTAGCAAGATTCACTGTCAAACGAGAACGCTGTGCATCCGAGCTAACATCCACTGAACTGGCTTCAGCAGTTGCGACTGGAATACTAGACTGTTTTAGATTTTGTTGGGCCTCATTAAAATCCAGAATCAGGCGTGATGGAGATTCCAGCTGATAAGCTTGAGGCTGAGGTGGCAAGCCATTAAACATCACCCGGATTTCAGTTCCCTGTCCAGGAATTTGCATTGGCACTACATTGGTCATTGAAACTTGCGCACTCGCTGCTTGCATCACAGCAATCGCGACAGCCCCCATAGAAAACTGACGAAACACATGATTCATTGTATTAGCATCCCCAAAAATAAATTCTTTAATACTCTTATTCATTTTTATTCCTTAAAACTTATGGCGCTGGTCCAATCAAAACCAGACTTCGTGGACGTTCCACATATCCCTCACGGCCATCTGGAATAATCTCAATCAAGTCAATCTGTGTCGGCGTAATTCTCGTTACACGACCATGATTAAGTCCCATATAGCTGCCACGTTGTATCCGTTCAATTTCCCCATCAGGCGTTTGAATTAGAGCCAGAATCTGCCCCGCCTGATTCCGCATACTGCCCTTCATACTTAAGGTTTCCAGTGGGTAACTCTCTAAGGGCTGTAATTGGCGTGACAAGTTTGGATAAACCCGCTTACCCGCCATAATTTTCAATTCAGCTGCTAAAGAGCTTGGCAGGAAAGGACTTTTCAGCTGATGAGCTGCGTAATTAAACATTTCTGTCGGAATAAAATCTGGTGCCGGCTCAATTGGTAATGGTGGTTGATTACGAATATTGGTCATTTCCTGATTGACTGCATCAATTCTTGATTCGCAACCCACCAATAAAAATCCAAGCGTTAAAGCTGAAGTAATTTTAATGATATTCATTACTGAGCTCCCTGCGTATCAGTTGTAGCTGAAGTAGATGAAGCATCTGCATTGCCTACATAACGGTAGGTTTTCGCTTTCACTACATAATCAATAACAGGAATTTCAGATTTCTTTTCTTTATTTTCAGTTCCTGTAATGGTGAAATCATGCAGTGTAACGATGCGCGAAAGCCCCGCGATACTACTTACAAAAGAACCAAAGGCGTGATAATCCCCAGTGGCTTCAATCGCGATCGGCTGCTCAATAAAGAATTCCTGCTTGATTTCAGGTTCAAGACGAATATTCTTGAATTTCAGTCCAGAGTTCACCCCACTCAGGTTAATATCTTCAACCAGGCCAGGAATTTCAGTTTCTTTCGGCAGTTGTTCCAATTGCTGATTAAAGCGTGCTTCCATCTCCTGCAACTGAATCTGATACTGCTGTAAATTCCGCAGCTTGGATTCCTTTTCCCGGAATTCATTTAACAGGTTTTGCTCTTGAGCACTGGCTTGTGAAATCGCTTCTATCTTGCCGCGAATAAACCCGAAATACCCCAGCATAAAAACCAGAATAACAATAAAGATCCAGCAGGTAATTTTGACTGATAATGGCCAGCTACCATAATTATTTGGATCTAGTGTATTGAATTGTTGAAAGAACTTTTCAACTGTCATTTTTTTCCTAGGAACAGCCACGACGTCTTGGCTTAATTCATCGAATCCGTCATTACTCATGATGATGCCTCCGCTGTAGTTGTGGCTGGTGTTTGTCCTTCTTTAAGTGTTGGCTCAGCGATTTGATCCAGATCAACCGTGACCGTAAAGCTGCCATAAGATTCTTCTACTCGAGGAATCACTGAGGATGGCGCTTTATCTTTTGGCTCTTCAGCAACCAGGAAAGCATTCATAAATGCATTACGATACCAGGTGGAAGCTTCCAGATTACGTAGCAATTCAGCCACTGTATTCGGACTTTCTGCCTTACCTTCAATGGTGAATTTATCGCCGGTACGCTGGAATTTGGTAATATACATATTGCTTGGTGTGACCCGTACAATTTCATCAATCAGGTGAACTGCAATCGGCCGTTGAGTCTGTAGACCCTGAATCAGCTTCATACGTTCAACAATTGCATTACGCTGGTCTTGTAAACCATCCAATGCTTTCAGCTGTACATCCAGATTCTGGTTAGTACTGACCACCAGCTGGTTGGCCTGTTCCTGATCCTGAAGTTTTTGATCATAATAGAACCAGGTTGAACCTGCTGCTGCCAATCCTAGAAAAAGTGCCCCTGCGCAAATCGCTACAAATTCATTATTTCTTTTAATTCTTAGCTCATCGCGCCAAGGGAGTAAGTTAATCTTTGCCATTAATCAAAACTCCTCAATGCCAAACCACATGCAACCATGAGTGAGGACGCGTCATTTTCAATTTTTTTAATATCAATTTGAGGAGAAAAGCCCATTTGCAGGAATGGATTGGCAATTGTGACCCGGTAGCCGAGTTTTTGCTGTAATAGTTTTGCCAGACCTGGAATATTGGCATTCCCCCCTGCCAATAAAATATGGTCAATCTCGTTAAACTGAGATGAAGAGAAGAAGAACTGTAATGAACGCGCTGCCTGCTGCACGACTGCATCCAGGAAAGGTTCCAGCACTTCGATATCATAATCATCCGGTAAGGCACGGGTTTTTTTAGCACGCCCTGCTTCCTCAAAAGATAATCCATAACGGTTCTGGATTTCCTGAGTCAGCTGCTTACCACCAAAAACCTGCTCACGAGTATAAATGATCTTGTTATTCTGCATGACGGATAAGGTCGTCATACTATGACCAATATCCAGGATCCCGACAGTATTTACCCCCATCGGCAAGGTATCCGAAAACACCTTGAATGCATTTTCTAATGCAAAACTTTCGACATCTGCAATTTTTGGGTTGAGATTGGCAATTTGCAGTACTTCAGAACGCGCTTCAACATTTTCGATTCGGGTCGCCACCAACAGGACATTGACCCGGTTTGGATTGGTTAAACGGTCTGGCAGAACTTCAAAGTCCAGGCTGGCTTCATCAAGAGGGAAAGGAATATATTGTTCAGCATCTTCACGAATCTGAATTTCACGTTCATCATCCGACATATCGACATCCATTTCGATGATCTTGGTGATAACCATAGAAGTTGGAATCGCAAAGGCTGACTGACTGGACTGGGTATTGGCCAAATTAATCGCACGCCCCAACGCATCACCCACCGCTTCTGGATTTAAAATATTTTTTTCAACGACACTACTTTCTGGTAATGGGACCAAAGCATAACTTTCTACCCAGTACCGACCGTTCTTTACAGAGAGCTCTAAAACTTTAACAGAAGTCGAACTAATATCGACTCCTATTAACCCCTTATTTGGCTTACGATATAACCTGCGCACAATACAATTCCTATTATTTTTTTATCCCCAATAAAAACAAACTCACCAATCTGTGCCGGCCTATAATTTTATACAGATACAATAACTCATCTAACAATATGTATATCTAAAGGATATACTGACCGGTAATTAGTTTGCCATTAGCTCTTATTAAAACTTACTTGTTATGAAAAAGCTATCTTGTTCAGGCCTTGTTCATCCATTTTTTTTGATCATTATCATTATTTTGATCTCAATTCCGATGGGTTTCTATGGCATGTATCTCTATATTGCCCCATCTTTGCCTGAAATGTCTACGCTTAAAAAGGCACCTTTATTAAAGCCTTTACAAGTTTTTAGCTCAGATAATGAGCTCATTGCAGAGTATGGTGGCAAGCTTTCTGTTCCTGTGAATTATGAACAGATTCCGAAAGAATTTATTCACGCCTTCCTCGCTGCAGAAGATTCTAGTTTCTTCGAACACAGCGGGATCAGCTTTAAAGGCTTAGGACGTGCAGTCAGTGAAACTATTACCGGCTCTGATGTACAGACTGGCGGTTCGACCATTACCATGCAGGTCGCCAAAAACTACTATTTAAGTCCCGAACGTACTTTAAAGCGTAAGCTGACTGAAATTTTCCTGGCACGTAAAATAGAACAGAATTTAAGTAAAGAAGAAATTCTGACTTTATATGTCAATAAAATTTTCTTGGGGAAAAATGCTTACGGCATTGCGGCAGCAGCGAAAATCTATTACAACAAAAGTTTAGATGAGCTTTCGATTGCGCAAATGGCAATGATTGCTGGCCTACCTAAAGCACCTTCTCGTTATAATCCGGTGGCCAACCCTAAACGTGCATTAGAACGCCGTAACTGGATTTTAGGTCGCATGCTGCAATTGGGGTATCTGAATCAAAGCCAATATCAGGAAGCCATTGCTGAACCGATTAACCTGGATATGCCTGACCGCAGTACGCGTAACAAATTTCCCTACGTCGGTGAAATGGTTCGCTCCGAACTAGTAGAAAATTTTGGTGAACAGGCCATAGATTCAGGTTATAAAGTCTACACGACGATCCATAGTGAACGTCAGGCTTATGCTGAACAGGCGGTACAGGACGGTTTAGAAGCTTATGATCGTCGTCATGGCTGGCGAGGTGCTGAAGCTCACGATCAGCCCCTGCAAAATTTCCGTGTCTATGCCAACACTTACCCTGCTGAAGTGACCAAGGTCAATAATAATAGCTTTGAAGCGTTGATGCAGGATGGTACAACTGTAACTGTGCCTTGGTCAGGCATGTCCTGGGCCCGTCCTTATCGTAGTGCAGATAGTGTAGGTGCTGCACCAAGCAGAGCATCACAGATTGTCAAAGTTAAAGATATTGTTCGTTTAAGACCTAACGAGAATAAAAGTTCCTGGGCACTGGTACAAACGCCTCAGGTACAGGGCCAATTAATTGCATTGAACCCGAATAATGGTGCGATTGAAGCCATTGTGGGTGGTTATAATTTTTATCAATCCAAATTTAACCGTGCGACTCAAGGCTGGCGTCAGCCGGGTTCAACTATTAAACCCTTCGTTTACGCTCTGGCTTTAGAACGTGGTATGACTCCACACACCATGGTCAATGATGCACCGATTACTATTGGTAAATGGAGTCCGCGTAATTCGGATGGCCGTTATTTAGGGATGATTCCTTTACGTCGTGCTTTATATCTGTCACGTAACACGGTTTCAGTACGCCTATTACAAACTGTTGGTATTGAGCGTACACGTCAGTTATTTATGGATTTTGGCTTGCAGGATAACCAGATTCCACGGAACTATACCATTGCTCTAGGTACACCTCAGGTTTTACCAATCCAAATGGCTACTGGTTATGCTACGTTCGCCAATGGCGGTTATCGGATTCAGCCACATTTTATTACGCGGATCGAAGATGCCTATGGCAAGACCATTTTTGAGGCTAAGCCTGAATATGCCTGCATCTCGTGTATTAATGCTCAGGAAGAAAGTCCTCAACCAACAGCCGCACTCACTCCTGATGATGAAGCAATTGAAATCAATAACAAGACCCTAGCGCAAAAACCAGAGACACCAAAAATCTCGGCTGAAGACAGTAATTACCGTCAGGCAGAACGTATTTTAAAATCTAGTTCTGCTTATGATATGGCCAATATCCTGCGTGATGTGATTCAGCATGGTACAGGACGTGCTGCTTTAAGAATTGGTCGTAGCGATATTGGGGGTAAAACCGGTACCACCAATGATGCCAAAGATGCCTGGTTTGCAGGTTTTAATGGCAAACTGGTCACCGTTACCTGGGTCGGTTTCGACCAGCCAAAAACTTTAGGTCGCCGTGAATACGGTGGCGTGGCAGCCTTACCAATCTGGACCGACTTTATGGGTAATGCCTTAAAAGGTACACCAGAAGCTTGGGTTCGCCTGGATCGTAATGCTAAAGCACCTATTAACCGTAATAAAGTAGTGCAAGGTGAGCAGGAACAGCATGATCCGTCTTCTCCACCTTTAGCGACGCCTCTGTATCGCCCTGCCCCGGTTGTAGCACCTAAACGACAAAGCAATGATTTTGAAGATTTGCCTGATCAGGAAATTCGCATACCGGATGATGAAAGAGTGGCCCCAAGAGACCAGCCACCACAGCCAAATCGGGTGGTGGATCCTTTGGAAAACTTGATTGAAGAACTTGAATAATCTGAACCAATAAAAAATCCCTCAATAATGAGGGATTTTTTATTTCTAAATAACCGATTTACTTCTTCTGAAATACATAAATCTGGAATTGGGCCATTAAATCGAATTGATCCTGCTGCTCAAGTGCCAAACGGCGTTCAGGTTTGGCTTTATAAGCATAGGGAGTCATAGCAATCAGGTTTTTTAAATCCGCTTGAGGCAAAGTCATTGGCGCATCAATCACCTGTTCACTTACCAGATTAAATACATCCTGCAACTGCTCAACAAATTTCTGTGGCTCGTGTGCTTTCACTTCCTCAAATAAGGCTTCCCGCATCGCGTACAAATGTTGTGGTGCAGGCGTCACTACCATCAAATAAGATTTTGGCTTTAATACCCGCAAGATTTCCTGTTTCGGAATCGGGCTAAATAAGCTGGTACAGAGATCAATGGATTGATCCAATACCGGCAAGGTTGCCCCTGTCCCTACCACCCAGGTAATTTCTTTATTCAGTTTAGCTGCAACCTGAACTGCATTTTTGGCAATATCTACGCCGACACATTGCATGACTTCAGCCTGCATGGCATTGGTGTAATAGCCTTCGCCACAACCAATATCGAGCAGATTTTCAATCCGCAGCTCACGGATTTTCTTGACCACAGCCTGTTGCAAAGGCGCATAATGGCCTGCACTCAGAAATGCACGGCGTGCCTGCACAGATTCAGGCGTATCGCCCGGATTTTTACTATGTTTATGCTGCACCACATGCAGGTTCACATAACCCTGCTTGGCTACATCATAGCTATGCTGATTGTCACAGCGCCATGTACGTTCATTTAAGCGTAACTGCTCACGACAAACAGGACACATCAGTAGGTTCATTTTTAAATTTCTCCAAAACAAAAAAGCCGGCATGCGCCGACTTTTTCAAATGCATTTCTTAGCGTAATTTTAAGGTCATTAGGCCAAAAACTACCAGCATAATTGTAATAATCCAGAAACGGATGACGACTTGAGTTTCACGCCAACCTTTCTTTTCATAATGGTGATGCAAAGGTGCCATCAGGAATACCCGTTTATTACGCATTCTTAATGAACCGATTTGCAGGAAGACTGAAATTGCTTCCACCAGGAATACACCTGCCATAATCGCAAACACGATTTCCTGACGTACCATCACGGCAATCGTACCCAGCATTGCACCTAAAGATAATGCACCCACGTCACCCATAAACACTTGAGCTGGATGAGCGTTATACCAGAGGAATGCCAGACCGGCACCAATCATCGCAGCACAGATCACCACCAGTTCAGAAGAATATTTCACATAAGGAATATGTAAGTAGTTAGCGAAACGTACATCGCCTGCCAAATAAGCAAATACCCCTAAACCGGCTGCAACCAGGACAATTGGCATAATTGCCAGACCATCCAGACCATCGGTCAGGTTTACGGCATTGGATGCACCATTAATCACGAAGTAAGTGAAAATAATGAAGCCAATTCCCAGCGGAATCACAGACAATGGAATGGTGTGATCCTTAAAGAATGGAATTAACACATCCAGCATATTGGCAGTCACAACTGGATTCGGTTGCTGCTGGGCGATCACATACAGTGCAATACCAGCACCGATTGAACCTACAGACGTCCAAAAGAATTTCTTGCGTGCAGGTAAACCGGCATTGTCCTTATAACGGATTTTAATCCAGTCATCCGCCCAGCCAACGGCGCCGAAAATCACCATTACCGAGAGTACAATCCAGACATAAGGATTCGTCAGGTCTGCCCACAATAAGGTAGAGATCCCGATCGAGAGCAGGATTAGCACCCCACCCATGGTCGGTGTGCCCATTTTCTTGGCATGATTCTCAGGAGCAAACGAACTTACTGCCTGACCATATTTTAGTGCCTGCAATTTGCGAATCATGATCGGACCCAAGACCAAACCGATAGTCATAGCAGTCAAAACGCTGAGCAAAGCACGTAAAGTTAAATAACGAACCACCTGAAACGTGCTATCAAAGCCCGCCAGCTGGTCAAATAGCCATAACAGCATTTAGAGTTTCTCCATCAATGCAGCCATTAATGTTTCCATATGGGTAAAACGCGACCCTTTAAATAGAAAAGACATTGGCTGGGGATGATGTGTTTCAATCAAATCAATTAAAAATGGTAAAGCCTGCTCCTGATTGAGGAAAGCCTGCATCTTCTTACCATATTGCGTACTACGTGCACCTTCTTGTGCAGCTGGAGCAAATTCACCCACAGCCACCACAAAATTAATGCCTTTGACCGATACCAGATCCCGACCAAGTTTATAATGCTCGATCGCGGCAGATGAACCCAGTTCACCGATATCACCGGTCACCATCACTCGAATACCCTGCTGCTGCGCTAAAACTTCAGCCGCTGCACGCATCGAGCTTGGATTGGCATTGTAGGTATCATCAATAAATAAAAAATCTTTGTGCGGAATAAAGTTCAAACGACCTTTGGCACCAACAGCCTGTTCAAGGCCAGCCACGATATCATCCAGACTAATACCAATCGCCAAAGAGAAAGCCACTGCTGCAGTTGCGTTCTGCACATTGTGTTCACCAGCAAATGGCAGATTTACAGTTATAGTGCCTTGTGGTGTATTTAACGTGAAAGTCGCAGATTGCGGATGTAGTTCTACGTCAGTTGCATAGACATCACCGCCCTGACCAAAACTTAGAGTCTTCTCGGTTTTGACGGCTGCACGAATCTGCTCGGCATAATCATCCGCTGCAGGCACAATCGAAGTTTCAGAAATATGTGAATAGATTTCAGACTTGGCGCGACAAATCCCATCACGACCACCAAACTCACCCAAATGTGCGGTACCGATATTAATGATACCGGCCACATGCGGCTGTACCAGATTGGAAGTGTAATCAATTTCACCCTGATGGCTCGCACCCAGCTCCATCACCGCATACTGATGTTCAGCACGCAGTTCCAGCAACATCATTGGGACACCCAAATCATTATTCAGGTTACCGCGAGTGACTAAAGTCGGTGCCAGACGTGACAGGATACTGCCCAGCATTTCCTTGGTCGTGGTTTTACCGCTACTGCCTGTCAAAGCAATGACTTTAAGCTGTGAGTTTTGCTGACGACGATAAGCGCCAAGATGACCCAGTGCCAGACGAGTGTCTTCAACTACTAGCTGGCAAATCTCTGCATCAACAGGTCGACTGACAATTGCGACTCCACAGCCCTTCTCAGCCACTTGGGCGATAAAGTCATGCGCATCAAAACGCTCACCTTTAAGTGCCAAAAAAACATCACCTGCTTCGGCATAACGGGAATCAGTTAAAATCCGCTTAATCTGACCTTCAGGTTTTTTATCATTCAGCCAATAACCCTGAGTGGCTTGCTGTAACTGTTCAATTGTCCATGGCTCTAGAGGCACGGTACTTGTTGTTGAAGTATGCATGTGAAATCCTAATGCGCTGGAAATGCTAAATCACGGTTGTGATGCTGGGCATCAATCGCGGCCTGTACCTCGACCACATCATCAAACCAATGTCGCACCCCATCAATCTCCTGATAATTTTCGTGTCCCTTACCGGCAATCACCACAATGTCACCTGGCTGTGCCTGGTCGACTACAAAGCGGATTGCTTCACGACGGTCATGAATTTCATGATAGGTTTTGCCTGAAAAATCGATACTCTGCTTCATGTCAGCGAAAATCTGGTTTGGATCTTCAGTACGCGGATTGTCCGAAGTCAGCACTGCAATATCAGCACCTTCGAGGGCCGCCTGAGTCATCAGCGGACGTTTGCCACGATCACGATCACCGCCACAACCAAAAGCAACCCAGAGTTTTTGACTGACATGGCGCTTCAGCGTAAGCAAGACCTGAGTCAGGGCATCTGGAGTATGTGCATAATCCACAACAAATAAACGCTCATCATCACGAATGACCTGCATACGGCCTGGGGCACCTTTCAGCTCGGGCACAGTTGCAATGAAATCGGCTAATGCAAAACCGGCTTGCTCTGCCACAACCAGGCTGGCAACCAGATTTTCGATATTAAAATGACCCAGCAAAGGACTATGCACAGTAAATGTATCTTGTGCAGTGATCAGTTTGAATTCAGCACCGGAAATACTGTACTGGATATCCTGAACCTGATAATCAGCTGCTTGCGACAAAGAATAAGTCAGAATTTTCGGCTGATTCGGATTGGCTTTTGCAGTATTCAGCATCACCTCTGCATGTGCGTCATCAATATTGATGACTGCAACTTTCAGAGATTCAAAGCTGAATAAACGCGATTTTGCTTCTGCATAAGCTTCCAGCGTACCGTGATAGTCGAGATGGTCACGACTTAAATTGCTATAAGCCGCAATTTCAATCGCACAACCATTCAGACGGCCTTGCTCCAGACCATGCGAACTCGCTTCAATTGAAGCAAATTCCGCGCCTGCCTGTGCATAGGCATGCAAGGCATTTTGCAATTGCAGGGCATCCAGTGTGGTATGAGAAGAGGCTTCCAGATTCGGCAAAACACCATTCCCTGTAGTCCCCATAACTGCACAAGCTTTGCCTTGCAGCATCAGCAACTCAGCAACCAGACGGGAAATTGTGGTTTTACCATTGGTACCAGTTACGGCCAGAATACGGGCAGCCTTGACTGGCTGAGTCGCTTGCAGATAGCGCTTTTGCCACTCGCCCATCAAGTGACGGACATTGGGTACTACCAAAGCTGGAGTAACACCTAGCTCTTGTTCTGAAATTACGGCCAGTGCACCCAATGACAGGGCTTTTTTGGCATATTCTGCGGTTTTTTCAGGTTGAGACAAGCTGGTCAGGGCAATAAAAATTTGCCCCAGTTTAACTTTGCGGCTGTCCAGTTCGAAACCCTGAAAGGATTGTCGCATCCATTCAGCAGGTTCTTGAACGGCGTAGAGATCTTGAAATGTAATGGACATTGATCACCTATTTACTGGACTTTGGGAGATTCTAAAGGTTTGTCCAACGGGACATTCAGCAAGCGTAAAGATTCCTGCATCACACGGGCAAAGACAGGTGCAGATACCATACCACCATAATAAGACCCTTGCGGATTTTCCACGACCACCACCATAGCAATACGCGGATCACTCACGGGTGCTACACCGGCAAATAAGGCACGGTATTCACTGGTTGAATAGCCTTTACGGTCGGCACGCAATTTATGCGCAGTACCGGTTTTACCTGCAACACGATAACCAGGTACGGTTGCACGGGTTGCTGTACCACCAGGCAGAGTTGCTGTTTCCATCATCAGCAGAACCTGTTCTGCGATTTGTGGATCAATCATCTGCTCGCCCTGTGGCTGTTCTTCTAATTTATACAGGCTTAAAGGCACTTTCACACCTTTGTTCGCCAGCATGGCATAGGCATCAGCCAGTTGCAGCACAGTCGCATTCAGACCATAACCATAGGCCATAGTTGCTACTTCAGATACATTCCATTTACTTGGCGGCAGAATCAAACCGGAACTTTCACCCGGAAATTTCACTGCGGAACGCTGACCAAAACCAAGACGTTTATAGAAAGTCGGTAAAGTTTCATACGGCAGTGACAGAGCTAATTTAGCTACCCCGACGTTTGATGATTTCTGGATAATCCCACCCAACGTCAACTGACCATAGTTATGCGTATCACGAATAGTGTGGTTTCCGACCCGCATACTACCTGGACTCGTATTGATGACCGAATTGGCCGTATATTTCCCGCTCTCTAGAGCCATCGCCACAGTTAGCGGCTTCATGGTTGAACCCGGCTCGAAGGAATCGACAGCGCCACGATTACGCATTGCGTCTTTATTTAATAAGCCATTCTTGTCATTCGGGTTATAAGAGGGCCAAGAAGACATTGCCAGAATTTCACCGGTTTTGACGTCGACTGCAATCGCTGTTGCGGAGCGGGCATTATTGGCGACGCCTGCTGCAGTCAGTTCACGATACATAATGTACTGTAAACGTGAGTCGATACTCAGGGTAATGTTTTCACCTGGCTCAACTTCTTTAATCACTTCCGGTTCTTTAACCCGGTTGCCTTTTTTGTCACGGATAATCTGCTGTTCACCATCCTGACCGGCAAGACGGGTATTCAGCTGCATCTCCAGACCTTCGATCCCAATTCCCTCACTATTGGTCAGACCAATAATCTGGGAGTTTGGCTGGGGCTGAGGATAATAGCGCTTATAGTTTTTCTCGGTATACACACCTTGGAAATTACGCTTCATGATCAGTTCCGCCTGTTGTGGCGGCACTTCTTTTTTCAGGATCAGATAACGTGAACGTGGACGCTCTTCCATCTTTTTGCGCAATTCAGCACGATCCATGCCCACTGCATCAGCCAGCTCATCCAGATTCAGGTTTTTATCTGGGAGCTGGCGTTTTAGTTTACGGCTATTCGGCTCTTTCTGTAGCGCCAGCATGGTTTCATCATAGAGTCTTTTATTATCAAAATAGTCACGTGGGTCAATCACGATTTTCATAATCGGCGTACTGATCGCCAGTGGAATACCATTACGATCATAAATTACGCCACGCATGGCCTTGATGGTATTGGTTCGTAAAATATTGGCATTGGCTTTATTTTGCAGAAAATCCTTATTAATAATCTGCACATAGAAAGCTCGGCCGATTAGTGTCACAAAACACAGCAGCACCACGGCCCACATGATGTAAAAACGGTTGATATAAACATTTAAGGCATTTTTCTCGGTGACGGACTGCTTTTTACGTACCGGTTGCTTCTTTCTCTTGTCTACCATGTTCGAGCACTAGCCTTATTTTTTCTCATCTGAAGGTTGTGGTAAGGAAATCACGACACTCTGTGAAATCGGAGGTGAATACATCCTTAACTGGGTCACTGCACGGGTACCAATCTGCGCGGTCGCACCGAAAGTCTGCTGTTCAATCAGCAAACGTCCCCACTCTGCATTCAGGTCATCCCGTTCGCGCAGATAGGTACTTAGTTTGCGGTTATCCTGACGGTATTCAAAGACTTGGAAGACGACAAATACCGCACTGATGAAGACCATCAATATCAATATGAGGTAAATAATGACTTTTTTCAGCCATAACTTTTCTGTTTTTTTATCAACCACTTCAGTTTTCATGATGTGCCTATTAAGCTAAACGTTCTGCCACGCGCAGCCATGCGCTACGTGAACGAGGATTGGCTTTAACTTCCTCATCACTTGCCTTGACCCGGGCGATTTTCTTTAAACGTCGCGTATCCTTTTGTTGTTGCGGCATTCCCCAGCCTGAATCTTCTTCAAGCGTTGATTCTTTTTGAATAAACTGTTTAATCAACCGGTCTTCTAATGAATGAAAGCTGATCACAGCCAAACGTCCCTCTGGTTTTAAAATTTCAACCGCTTGAGGGAGGAAAGTTTCAATATCTTCTAATTCTTTATTAATAGCAATACGAATTGCCTGGAAAGTTCGGGTGGCAGCATGTTTATTTTTTTCCCATTTTGGATGGGCAACTTTCACAATTTCCGCCAGTTTGGCTGTGGTATCAATATATCCGGCAGCCTTGATCGCTTTGGCTATACGACGACTATAACGCTCTTCCCCATACTGAAAAATCACATTGGCCAGTGCTTCTTCTTCAATATCCACCAGCCATTCTGCTGCAGTCGGACCTTGCGAGTTGTCCATACGCATATCCAGCGGGCCATCTTTCATAAAGCTGAAACCGCGTTCTGCCTGATCCAGCTGCGGTGAAGACACCCCTAAGTCAGCCATCACACCATCTACACTTTCAATACCCTGCTCAGCTAATGCCTGTTTTAAATCAGCGAAGCTGGCATGGATAATTTTAAAACGTGAATCTCCCTGTTCCAGTTCTGCGGCAACAGCCAATGCTTGCGGGTCTTTATCGAAAGCATAGACGCGTGCATTTTCATCTAATTTGGAAAGTAATAAACGTGTATGCCCACCGCGACCAAAGGTTCCATCCACATAAATTCCCGTATTGCGACCAGCCAGTAAGGCATCAATCGTTTCGTGAAGTAATACAGAAATATGTGACATAAAAACTCAATCAATAGGGCGAAAAATTTAACTGCACATTATCACTCTGTTTAGCTAAAGCTCCAAACGACTTTTTGTAGATAAATATTAATTTCTATAGAGAAAACCGTTTTTATTTTTCGACAGCCGATAAAAAAGCCTCCATCGAGGAAGCTTTTTTATATTTTAAATTTATTTTCTAATCAACAGATTAACGCTTCGAGTTATAGATCTGGTCGAAGATTGCGCCATTCACAAAGTGAGTTTTCTGTGCATTGGCCCAGCCACCGAATACTTCATCAATGGTAAAGGTTTTAATTTTTGGGAACTGTGATGAATATTTGGCTAATACTTTCTCATTACGTGGACGGTAGAAATGTCGTGCTGCCATGTCCTGACCAAGTGGAGAGTAAAGATAGTTGATATAACCTTTAGCTAACCATTTATTGCCATTTTTATCTACGGTACGATCTACGATGGCTACAGAGGGTTCAGTCAGAATGGTCAAAGATGGATAAACGATATCAAACTTATTTTTACCGAGAGTTTTTTGTGTTACTAGGGCTTCATTTTCCCAAGTTAACAACACATCACCAATATTACGTTCAGCAAATGTGGTCATCGATGCACGTGCAGCAGAGTCCATCACTTTGACGTTTTTATAAAGCTTGCCGACAAATTCTTGGGCTTTGGCTTTGCTACCACCCGGCTGTTTCTCTGCATAACCCCAAGCTGACAGATAAACCCAACGTGGCAAGCCACCAGTTTTCGGATTTGGTGTAATAATTTCTACACCCGGTTTAGTCAGATCTTTCCAGTCTTTAATTCCTTTGGGGTTATCCTTACGTACCATGAAGACAATCGTTGAAGTATAAGGTGCAGAATTGTGCGGGAACTCTTTTTGCCAGCCTGGCTGGATCTGACCAGATCTTACGATCTCTTCAATATCGTTTGCCAATGCCAAGGTCACCACATCACCTTTTAAACCGTCAACCACAGAACGGGCCTGTTTACCTGAACCGCCGTGAGACTGTTTAAAGTTCACATCAATACCGGTTCGTTTTTTCCAGTAGGCACCAAAAGATTTGTTGAATTCGTCATAGAATTCACGGGTCGCATCATAAGAAACGTTCAGGAATTCACGATCCGCGGCTTGGCTCGCAGTTGCAGTAAATGTCAGACCTGTTGCCAATAAGGCAGCACTAACCAGTGATTTTAATTGAGTTTTCATAAGAGCATCGGGAGATTATCTTCATTAGATATAACTATATGAAATAAAATTATTTTTCGCAATTGAGCAAACAAAGTGCATACAGGGTAATATTTAGTTATTTTTTGTTTTAATTTCATGTTTTATATAATAAAAATATCTAAATTAAAGGCTTATTCTATTTTTATAGCATTTTATGCTTTAGATATAAAAAAAACGGATAATAAATTATCCGCTTTCTACTTATGGTTCAGTAATTAGAATTATTTACGGTTTTCCGCAGAGATTTGATCGTAGATGGCTCCATTCACAAAATGGGTTTTCTGCGCTTTTGCCCAGCCGCCAAAGACTTTATCAATGGTAAAAGTCTGGATTTTTGGGAATTGCGCCGCATATTTTGCTGCTGCTTTAGCATCACGTGGACGGAAGTAATATTTCGCTGCCAGCTCCTGCCCTTTTGGTGAATATAATTGACATACTCCCACCACTTTCGTTTTCACTCAAGTGGGGGATTCTAAAAGCAAAGCTCTTAGGCGACTTCCTCACGGATTTCGCTTGCTTTCTGCTTCTTAGGGCGACCTTTACCGCATCCACCCTCCACAGACAAAACGGCATGTCCTGCCGACAATATATTACGAGATGCGTTTAAATCCGCATTCGCAACATAACCGCATCCGACACACTCAAATTTAGCTTGAGTTTGTCGGTTTTCTTTTGCTACATGACCACATTCACAGCAGGTTTGACTTGTGTACTTCGGATCAACTTTTACAAGTAATCCACCTCGCCATTGTTGCTTATATTCCAACATACTAACGAGCATGCCCCAACCTTGATCTAGGATTGATTTGTTTAAGCCTGACTTAGCTTTTACATTCTTTCCTTGATTTTCGATTGTGCCACTTGCTGACTTCGACATATTTGCTACTTTTAAATCCTCAACAGCAATCATTGCGTGGTTTTTGCTGAGCGTTGTAGTGATTTTTTGCAAGTAGTCATGACGAATATTGGCAATGTGATGATGTAGTTTATTGATTTTAAAATTCAGTTTTTTCCAATTTTGACTAAATTTAACTTTCTTTCTCTGCTTCCGTTGAAGTCTAGCTAATTTAATCTGATTGGTTTTAAAGCTATTGATCGGGTCAAAGACCTGACCATTTGAGGTAGTGATTAATTTCTTAACACCAAGATCAACACCAATCGCTGATTTTGATGGGTGGATCGGCATTTCAGTAAGTTCTGTTTCAGTACAGAATGAAACGTACCAACGTCCTGACACCTTACTGATCGTCACATTTTTTATTGTGCCTAGAATCTCTTGCGACTTCCTGAATTTAATAACACCTACGCCATTAGGGAGTTTGAGTTTATTTCCTTTAACCCAACAGTATTTATCGAATTGTACAAGGCGAATGGAATCATAACCGTCTGATTTTTTCTTAAATCTAGGCATAAGTGGGCGCAACTGAACCTCAGTACCATCAGCCAATTTAAAAAATTTAGGTTTCTTAGGTTTGCGCTTTTTTTCTTTTAGTCGAGCATGTTCTTTAGGGTTGAAAAACTTCCCCCATGCTGATGCAAGATCACGAACTTTTTGTTGAAGTGACACAGCATTTGAATTTCCATCTAAAAAGCTAAACTGAGGATTCTTTTTCAGTGCTGTTATCTTTTTTACTAGATTCACCGCATTAATGTGTTTATTTTGAGCAAACATTTCAAATGAAATTGCTAATATTTGATTCCAAACAAAGCGTGCAGAGCCAACGAGATTATTTAAAATAACCTCTTGCTCGACATTAGGCTCAAGCCTAAATTTATACGCTTTATTGATTTTCATTAATGAGTGTGTATCTGGTAATATGGTGCTGATTCTAACATTTTAGGTATATTTTTTCAATGAGTGAGATATATAAAAACCGACATTCAGCCTTTAATCTTCATGTTCATTTAGTTTTTATAACGAAATATCGAAAAAAAATACTAGGTGAGTTGCATCATAAATATTTCAATGAGTGTGCAACTGAAATATGTAAAGATTTTGATGCTGAATTAAAGGAATGTAATGGTGAATCCGACCATGTTCACATGCTTATTCAGTATCCACCAACGGTACAGTTAAGCAAATTGGTTAATAATTTAAAGTCTGTAACAAGTAGAAGAATGCGAAATGAGTTTTTAGACTTGAGAGGGAATTATACAAAACCTGTTTTATGGTCAAGATCATATTTTGCAGGGTCTTGTGGTGGTGCGCCTTTGGAAATAATCAAACAATATATTCAGAATCAACAAGGTTGAAATTTGTGAAATTCACCTCCACCCTGACTGACGGGTGGAGTCCTCTTTCACTTGGAGATAGTAGAAGTTATTATCTTTTTCATGATGGGCACTCATTGCTAATTTACTCAGCACTATATAAACAAAAAAATTACTTAACAATCATGTGTTTATAATATTTTATCCAATCATATTCTATTTTTGATATATATGCTCACAATTCATTTCGGATACATTTTCCCCTAAAAATTTAATATCCTGCTACAATATAAGACAGTTCTTCACGATCTCTACACAGTTATCTGTTACAAATAGGCAACTTAAATGTGGAAATCCTGAGATTTAGTAATTTTCCACAGAGAAATATTAGTTTTTTGTAAAAAATGTGACTTGGTTCTACTTTTTCATATCTGAATGTGATTAGATTGTAGCCAGTATTATAACAACATTTTTAACAAAACAAGATTAACCAAAGCCAAGGAGGAAGTTTGGATATGAAATTTAAAATATTTACAGCCAGCATCCTAAGTCTTATCACGCTGTTCTCGATTCAACTTGGCCATGCCGTAGTTGTGAAAACAGAGCTACCTAAAGCCTCTGTAAGTGCAATTGAAGTGAAAACCTCACCAATTGAAAAAGCAATTCAGCAACATAAAGCTGATAAAAATGCTTTTCATACTGAGGATGAACTTAAAGCGCTGACTGCGTTCAAATCAAATCCGACTCAAAGCTTTTTTGCAGCTCAAAACTTGCGCTTTACCCGCTTTGTGCAAAGTATCTTTTCTCCGAGCAATTCATAAGACTTAGTTTTAGTTCTCCACATTCGTTATATTTTGCTCATCCTGAAAAGCCGCATCATTCAATGTTGAATAAAGCATTAAGTGATGTGGCTTTTTCGTTATAATAGCTGCAATTTTATATTTAAGATTAGATCCGGTTATGACTGTTCGTACTCGTATTGCACCTTCTCCTACCGGTTTCCCGCATGTGGGAACTGCCTATATTGCCCTGTTCAACCTGTGTTTTGCCAAACAGCACGGTGGCGAATTCATTCTTCGTATTGAAGATACGGATCAGCTGCGTTCTACTCCTGAATCTGAAAAAATGATTCTGGACTCCCTACGCTGGTTAGGCCTGAACTGGTCAGAAGGTCCAGATGTCAGTGGTCCACATGCACCGTACCGTCAGTCAGAACGCATGAGCATCTATAAAAAATACGCAGAAGAACTGGTAGATAAAGGTCATGCCTTCTACTGCTTCGCAACAGCGCAAGAACTGGATGAAATGCGTGCTGAACAGCAGGCTCGTGGCGAAACTCCACGCTATGATGGCCGCGGTCTAAAACTGTCTAAAGAAGAAGTGGCACGTCGTCTGGCAGCTGGTGAACCGCACGTGATCCGTATGAAAGTGCCGACTGAAGGGGTATGTACCTTTAATGACATGCTCCGTGGTGAAGTAGAAATTCCATGGGCGCAAGTCGACATGCAAATTCTGCTAAAAACGGATGGTCTGCCAACTTACCATTTGGCAAACGTGGTTGATGATCACCTGATGCAAATTACGCATGTGATTCGTGGTGAAGAATGGATTCCATCTGCACCGAAACATCAGTTGCTGTACAAATACTTTGGTTGGGACATGCCAGTCCTGTGCCACATGCCTCTACTGCGTAACCCAGACAAATCAAAACTGTCTAAACGTAAGAACCCGACCTCAATTAACTACTACAAAGATATCGGCGTATTGCCAGAAGCATTGCTGAACTATCTAGGCCGTATGGGCTGGTCAATGCCAGATGAGCGTGAAAAATTCACTTTGGCTGAAATGATTGAACACTTTGACATTAACCGTGTCTCTCTGGGTGGTCCTATCTTCGATATTGAGAAACTCAACTGGTTAAATGGCCAATGGATTAAAGCTCTCTCTCCTGCTGAACTGTTAGATACCTTACTGGCTTGGAAAGCAGACCGTGCCAAACTGGAAGAAATCGCTGCTGCAATTCAACCACGGATCAATCTGCTGTCTGAAGCAGTGAACTGGTCAGCGCACTATTTCAACCATTTCCCGACTTTGACTAAAGAACAGTTCGAAAGCAAAAAACTTTCTGAAGAACAAGTGCGTCAAAGCCTGCAATTTGCGATCTGGCGTCTAGAAAGCCTGTTCACCTGGAACAATGACACTGTTAGCCAAACGTTGATGGATCTGGCGAATCAGATGAGCATTAAATTACGTGACTTTATGCCAGCGTTCTTTATTGCGATTGCCGGTTCAACCGCTTCTACCCCAGTCATGCAGACCATGGTCACTATTGGTCCGGATCTAACTTTTGCCCGTCTGCGCCACGCGCTGGAAGTGGTCGGTGCTCCTAGCAAGAAAGAAGTAAAAGCTTGGGAAAAACTGAATGAGAGTCTGAAACTGCCGAAAAATGAAGCAGTTGATCAAGCTTAATTTATTTTTTAGTTGACGTCTAAGCGTTATATCCATAATATAGCGCTCACACAGACTGGGGTCATAGCTCAGTTGGTAGAGCGCTACAATGGCATTGTAGAGGTCAGGAGTTCGATCCTCCTTGACTCCACCAAATAAGTCTTGCTTTACCTGTGTATTTGCCTCATTTGTCCCTATCGTCTAGAGGCCTAGGACATCGCCCTTTCACGGCGGTAACCGGGGTTCGAATCCCCGTAGGGACGCCATATTCAAGATGGCAACATCTTAATAAAAAACCCAAGCATTGTGACTTGGGTTTTTTATTGTCTGTCTGTTTTATATTGGCGGTATTTCGGTTTTTGCGTATCTTCCGATAAAATAATCAGTAATTTAGAATTTTGGAGTAGTAATGCAATATCGTTGCCCTAAATGTCAAAGCCCAAAAATCATGCCCGTTGCTCAGCCAGGTCAACCGGCGGCGCGCCCAGTCGTGCCTAAAAGCCTGATCATGCTGGTGCCTGCCCTGTTTGTATTATTGCTGCTGGTCATCATTAGCATCGCGATGTGGATTTTTGGAGATGGTGCAGGTACGACTTTACAGACCGCTACTGTGATCGTGTTTATTATCTGTCTGATCGCAGGCTTCATGTTCTATAAAGATTTGCCTGATTTTAAAATTTCCATGCAGGCTTTCATGCAAAGCCAAAAGAAATGGAAATGCCGTGAATGCAATCATGAGTGGGAAATCTGATTTCTAGAGTTCACTCATTTTCAAAGCCGAAAAATCTTGCATGTTTATGCAAGATTTTTTTATTAGTAAAACTAAATCTTCTAACCCCTAATATCAAAATGTCGACTAGAACAACAAATTCATATTTCTTCCAATTTGCTTCACTTTTAAAATGAAGTTTTTTTATTTCTACTGCTTGTTTTTGCTCATTAAATACACAAAAATATCAACATGAGACTAAAAGCATGTAATTCATTACCGAAATAAAACCGCTTTATATTGTAGTCTTTAGTGGATAGTTTAATTAATTGTTAATAATGGCAAAGGTGAGGAATAAAAATGCTTAAACTTAAAAAAGTCATACATTTTCTGTTTTCTCATGATGAGCCAACAGGTTCAGAAATGGAAAATTATATTTCTGAAGCAGACACCTATTATCTGGAAGCTGTACAGTTTGAAAAGCTTTGCCATATTTTAAAGCAACGCCAAGCTGAACAATTTCAAATTACGCAGCTAGAGCAGCAAGAAAATTATCAACGCAATGCTTTCTGGAACTACTTAAGTGCAGCAACACGTGGTCACGCCGAAGCGCAATATAGACTGGGTAAACACTTTCTTAAAGGTAGTCTAGGTTTAGATCAGAATTATTTTCATGCTGAGGAATGGCTGAATAAGGCTAAACAGCAAGGTCATTTAAAAGCTGCACAACTGTTATCAAATACTTATAGCCAAATGAGTGTCCAATATTAAAGAAAAAAACCAGCCCGAAAGCTGGTTTTTTTATGCGCTTTGATTAAGCACCAATTTTGCGATATTTCTGACGCTTCGCTGCCAGATCATCGCCATATTTCTTACGGCGATACTCTTCAAACTCGGTATAGTTACCGGTGAAGAATTCTGGAGTCTCATCTTCAAATGACAAGATGTGAGTCGCAATACGGTCCAGGAACCAACGGTCATGCGATACCACCATCACACAGCCCGGGAAGACCAAAATCGCATCTTCTAACGCACGTAAAGTTTCTACGTCCAAGTCGTTTGATGGTTCATCGAGCAGGATTACGTTCGCACCTTGTTGCAGGATTTTCGCAAGTTGTAAACGGTTACGCTCACCACCTGACAATTCACCTACACGTTTTTGCTGATCTTGGCCTTTAAAGTTAAAGCGCCCAATATAAGCACGAGATGCAATTTCGTAATCACCCACTTTCAGGATATCCAGACCGCCAGACACTTCTTCCCAAACGGTTTTATTGTCATCCAGGGTGTCACGAATCTGACCCACATAAGCAACTTTTACAGAATCACCCAAAGTCACTGTACCAGTATCGGGTTGCTGTTCGCCCGTCATCATACGGAACAATGTAGTTTTACCTGCACCGTTTGGACCTACGATACCGACAATCGCTGTTGGTGGTACTGTGAAAGACAAGTCTTTATACAGCAGTTTGTCACCAAACGATTTGCTAATCCCTTCAACTTCAACCACCTTGTTGCCCAGACGCGGACCAGGTGGAATATAGATTTCAGATGTTTCGTTACGTTGCTGGAATTCACGAGAGTTAAGCTCTTCGAAACGCTCCATACGTGCTTTGTTTTTCTTCTGCTGGCCTTTCGCATTTGAACGAACCCATTCAAGTTCTTTTTTCAATGCTTTAGCAAACGATTCTTCCTGCTTGTTCTCTTGTTCTAAACGCGCATTTTTCTGTTCCAGCCAAGAAGAATAGTTACCTTGGTAAGGAATACCATGTCCACGGTCAAGCTCCAGAATCCACTCGGCCACGTTATCAAGGAAGTAACGGTCGTGCGTAATCGCTACGATGGTGCCCGGGAAGTCTTTCAGGAAGCGTTCCAGCCAAGATACAGACTCTGCATCCAAGTGGTTAGTTGGTTCGTCGAGAAGCAGCATGTCTGGTTTAGACAGCAGTAAACGGCACAATGCAACACGACGGCGTTCACCACCTGAAAGCATGGTTACATCTGCATCCCATGCAGGCAGATTTAATGCTGCTGCAGCCTGTTCCAGCTGGTTATTCAGGTTATGCGCATCCCAAGTCTGGATAATTGCTTCCAGTTTTTCCTGCTCTTTTGCTAGTGCATCGAAGTCTGCATCTGGATCTGCATAGTCTGCAAATACCTGATCAAGGCGCTCTAATGCATCAAGTGCTTCACGTACGCCGTCTTCAACGTTGCCACGAACGTCTTTGGTTGGATCAAGTGGTGGTTCTTGCTCGAGGTAACCAATTTTGATACCCGGTTGCGCACGTGCTTCACCAGAGAAATCTTTATCTACGCCCGCCATAATACGAAGCAAAGTAGATTTACCTGCACCGTTCAGACCAAGCACACCAATTTTTGCGCCTGGGAAAAATGATAAGGAGATATCCTTGAGGATTTCGCGCTTTGGCGGAACCATCTTGGACACTCGGTTCATCGTATAAATATATTGGGCCACGTAGGACTCCTCAATTGAAAAACCAAATGGGGGAAGAAACAAACTCCCCCTGCTCAATCATGAGCGAAAAAATAATCGGCTATTATACGCAGAAAGTCTTCAAAACATAAGCCATTCACGTGAAGTTAATGCCTTGTTACAAGTTTAATCCTGTTTATTTTTCAAACAGCATTTCTAACACCTAAACTTGCATTATTTTATTGATGCTATATCGTTAATTAAGATATTCATTTGAATAAATATGCACTTTTCTTCATATTTCAAGTGCTAATATTTGAGCAGTTTCATTACAGCTAAAAACACAAGAAGACCAACGATCATGACTCATAAAGCAGAAACTTTAGCGATTCACGCAGGCTATAGCCCGGAACCTACTACTAAAGCTGTGGCAGTGCCGATTTATCAAACCACCTCATATGCCTTTGACAATACTCAGCACGGTGCCGATCTGTTTGACCTGAAAGTTCAGGGCAATATTTATACCCGCATTATGAACCCTACCACAGCGGTGCTAGAACAACGTATTGCAGCTCTGGAAGGCGGGATTGGTGCACTGGCATTGGCTTCGGGTATGGCTGCGATTACCTATGCGATTCAGACCATTGCTGAAGCAGGTGACAATATTGCTTCGGTGTCTACTTTATATGGCGGCACCTATAACCTGTTTGCACATACCCTGCCTAAACAAGGGATCGAAGTTCGCTTCTTTGATTATCAAGATCCGGAAGCATTACGTGGCCTAATTGATGACAAGACCAAACTGGTTTTTGTGGAATCAATTGGTAACCCGCTGGGTAATATTATTGACCTCGAAGCGATTTCCAAAATTGCCCATGAATATGGCGTACCAGTCATCGTCGACAATACTGTAGCGACACCAGTCCTACAGAAATCTTTTGATTTCGGTGCCGACATCGTGGTGCATTCACTGACCAAATATATTGGTGGTCATGGGAATTCGATTGGCGGCATTATCGTGGATAGCGGTAAATTCCCATGGGGTCAACATGCCGAGCGTTTCCCTGCTCTGAATACACCTGATCCGAGTTATCACGGTGTTAATTATGTTGAAGCTTTAGGTGAAGCGGCGTATATCGCGCGTGCTCGTGTCGTACCTCTGCGTAATACCGGGGCAGCGATCAGCCCGCAAAATGTATTTTTAATTCTGCAAGGCTTGGAAACTTTGAGCCTGCGTATGGAACGTCATACCGAAAATGCGCTGAAGGTTGCAGAATATTTGCAACAACATCCAAAAGTAAAATGGGTCAATTATGCCGGTCTGAAAGATCACCCGCAGCATGCTTTGGCACAAAAATATGTGAAAGGTAAACCGTCTGCCATTCTGACTTTTGGTGTAGAAGGTGGCCGTGAAGGCGGTGCCCGTTTTATCGATGCCCTGCAACTGTTCACCCGTCTGGTCAATATTGGGGATGCTAAGAGTCTCGCCTGTCATCCTGCAACCACCACCCACCGCCAGCTCAATCCTGAAGAGCTCAAATCAGCAGGTGTGAGTGAAGATATGGTTCGCTTATCGATTGGAATTGAACACATTGATGACCTGATTGCGGATCTGGAACAATCTCTTGCAGCAGTTTAAGCGCCATTTTAAAGCAGAAAACTCCAGCAAAAATGCTGGAGTTTTTTTATTTATTTTTTGAATACAATCACTTGCTTTGTGATTTATTTTCATGATAAAAATCAATTGAAACGGCGAACACAATTAGAGCAATTACTCTAATTTTTATTTTATTTTCAATAGTTTAATGTATAGATTTTCTTAAATAATTAGTTATTATATTAGTACTCATCTTCGCTCTTATCTCTTTAGAGCCATCTTTGATTTTTTAATAAAAATAATTTGAACGCAGTCTTCAAATTAGGGATAACAAACGTGAAAACTAGACTACAGAAACAATTGGAAAAACGTATTGCAGGTAAAACTGTTCTCATTACAGGCGCATCCAGTGGTATAGGTTTAACGACGGCACATCAGCTGGCAGATGCTGGCGCACATGTTTTACTGGTCGCGCGTACCAAAGACACCCTAGAACAAGTAAAAAAAGAAATTGAATCCAAAGGCGGTAAAGCTTCGGTATTTCCATGTGATCTCAACAATATGGAATCCATTGATGAAGTGTCCAAACAGATTATTGCTTCAGTCGACCATATCGATATCCTGATTAACAATGCGGGCCGCTCGATTCGCCGTGCAGTGCATGAATCAGTGGATCGTTTTCATGATTTTGAACGTACCATGCAGCTAAATTATTTTGGTGCAGTGCGCCTGGTGATGAATATCCTGCCGCAAATGATGATTCGCCGTGCAGGTCATATCATTAATATCAGCTCGATTGGTGTATTGGCGAACGCCACCCGCTTCTCGGCTTATGTCGCATCTAAAGCGGCACTGGATGCTTTCAGCCGCTGTCTGTCTGCAGAAGTCCATTCACATAAAGTTGCAATCACTTCAATTTATATGCCTTTGGTTCGTACACCAATGATCGCACCGACCAAGATCTATAAATATGTGCCTACCCTGTCTCCGGAACAGGCAGCTGAACTGGTTGCTTATGCGATTGTGAAACGTCCGAAGAAAGTCGCAACCAATTTGGGACGTCTGGCTTCGATTACCTATGCGATTGCACCAGACATCAACAATGTCCTGATGTCGATCGGTTATAACCTGTTCCCAAGCTCTTCAGCATCAGTGGGTCAGCCGCAAAAACTGAACTGGGTGCAAAAGGCCTATGCGCGGATCTTCCCGGGCGAGCATTGGTAATTTCTTCAAGAATATTTCGGCCGCCTAAGGGCGGCTATTTTATTTCTGCACTTTAGAGATTCAACCGCTCAGGTTTATAATCTGAATGTGCCTAACGACACATCCTGTCTTTTCAGGTACAGATTTTTGCCGCAAATGCGACGAGATCACGTACACTATGGACGGATATTTCCTATCCATCTTTTTATATTCTGATTCAATTAATGGAAACCCTTATGAACAACGTGCAATGGCTCGATGAAGTAAAATTTAACGAACAAGGTCTGATCCCTGCCATTGCCCAGCACCATCAAACTGGTCGTGTATTGATGGTCGCCTGGATGAATCGTGAAGCGCTGGCTTTAACTGCTGAAAAAAATCAGGCGGTATATTTCTCCCGTTCACGTAACAAGTTATGGCATAAGGGTGAAGAATCTGGTCATTTCCAGACTGTGCATGAAATCCGTCTGGACTGTGATGCGGACGTGATTATTTTACAGATTGAACAGCATGGTGGTATTGCCTGCCATACCGGCCGTGAATCATGTTTCTATCGTAAACTGACACCGAATGGCTGGGAAATTGTGGATGCACAAATTAAAGATCCAGCAGCAATCTATGGTGAAAAATCAACAAATCCACATACCCTTGCTATGAATGCCTCAACTGCTCAGTCTGAACAGGTTGAAGTATTATCATACTTGGGCGAGATGATGGCAGAGCGTAAGAAAGCTGATCCGGAATCCTCTTATGTGGCCAAGCTGTACCATAAAGGTTTAAACAAGATTCTGGAAAAAGTCGGTGAAGAAAGCTTTGAAACCGTGATCGCGGCTAAAGATTTCAAAACTGAAGCCTCTGAAGACAACAAGAATGACCTGATCTATGAAGTAGCTGATCTGTGGTTCCATACCATTGTCATGCTTGGTTATTTTGACCTTGATCCACAACTGGTCCTGAATGAACTGGCACGCCGTCAGGGTCTATCCGGTCTGGTTGAAAAAGCCAATCGTCAACATTAAGTCGTGAATGAATCTACCTGTGTCTGATCTGCAAAAACCCAAAGCGACCTATGAGCAGGCCACTGCCATTGATAACGCACGTCTGGGAAAATCTTTTAAAGTCATTGCCTATGCGGGCACAGGTAAAACTACGACCCTGCAAATGATCAGTGATGCCATGCCGGAACGGCGCGGCATGTATCTGGCGTTTAATAAATCCATTGCCTCAGAAGCACAAAACAAGTTTCATCGTGGTGTCGACTGCCGTACTTTCCACTCCCTGGCTTTTCGCAGTGTTCCACGTGGAGTCACGGATAAACTACGCCTACCGCGTTTAAGTCCAAGCTTTATTGCCAAAGAATATCGCCTTGAACCGATGACCTTGCGCCGGATGATGGGCGGACGTTATGAAAAATATGTACTGATGCCTTCGCGTCTGGCCAGTCTGGTCGCGAATGCAGTTGGCTATTTCTGCTCAACCAGTTCGCAATATCCCGCCCCGCGACATATTCAGGCACCGAGCTGGCTACACCCAGATGATATTGAAGCATTGCAAAAGAAACTTTATCCAGCAGTTGAACGGCGTTGGTTAGAGTCAATTGATCCCAATCATCAGGCCGGGATTGGGCATGATATTTACCTGAAACTTTGGGCATTGTCTGAGCCCAATATTCCTGCCGACTATGTGCTGTTTGATGAAGCACAGGATGCCGACCCACTGATGCTGGGAATTTTGCTGAAACAGCGTAGCACTCAGGTCATCTATGTCGGCGATGCGCATCAGCAGATTTATGCCTGGCGTGGCGCAGTGAATGCCATGCAGCAGCTGCCGCTACCCGAATCTCGTCTGACCACTTCATTCCGTTTCGGGCCTGAAATTGCGCTGAATGCCAATGCGATTTTGGGAGCATTGAATGAAACCGTGCCCCTACTCGGTAATCCGCACTTAAACTCCAAAGTCGTCAATAAACCGCACACTAAATTACGCGATGCGATTCTATGCCGGACCAATGCGCGTGCTATGGAACTATTACTTGCCGGTTTAGTACGTGGCGATAAAGTCAGCCTGCAAGCGGATCATGTCAAACTGAACCGTTTTGTTGATGCCGCTGCGATGCTGAAACAGGGCAAGCGTGTAGTTGATGTGCCTGAACTGGCTTGGTTTAACTCATGGCATGATGTACACGAATACTGTGAGACCAATGAAGGCAGTGATATCAAGCCTTTAGTCAAACTGGTCGATGAACATGGCACTGATCCCCTGAAAACTGCCCTCGCCAAAATCACCCCAATCGGACAAGCGGACTACATCATCTCTACCGCGCATAAGGCCAAAGGTCTGGAATGGGATCGTGTGCATATTGAAGATGACTACCAGTTCAAGCTGAATGAGAAAGACCATAAAATTAGTGACGAAGAGTTACGTCTGCTTTACGTGGCCTGTACTCGTGCTAAAGTAAGCTTAAATATTCATCACATTTATGACCTCATTCAACAACTGAAAATCAGGATGCCACAGTCACTGCGCCAAGCCGTTGGCTAAGGTAAAACATAGATGTAAAAATCACGCTACAGGTGATCCATGCACATCGAAAAAATACAACTCAAACATGCTCTGCACTTTTCTAATATTCAGCTCGATTTTGATCTGCAAAAATCACCTGTGACTTTAATTCTGGGTGATCAGGGTTCGGGTAAAACCACCTTGCTGCGCTTGAGTTATCAGGCTTTGACCTGGTTTTCTGCACGTTTTCGCGACTTGCGTACCGCAGGTTTAAGTATGCTGGATCAGGATATCCTGCAAAATCGTCTGCAATCCAAAATTGATATCCAGGTGCGTTTTCCTGATGATTTGGGACCATTACCTGAATCAGCACAGGGAGAAGCAGCCCCTGCCCAATCCTGTTCCTGGCAGTTATACAAAACCTTAAATAGTCAGGGAATTGGCTTTGCCAAAGCGGAAACCCAGCAACTCGATACCATGGTGAATCTTTATCAGAAGGCAAGACAACATGACCCTTTGCTCGGCCTGCCTATGGTCGCCTATTATCCGGCTGAACGCTTCGTCAATGAAATCAATTTACTCAGCAAAAATAATCAGGCCATTTTTCAGACTGCGCATGCCTATGAAATTACTGCTATCCCTTTTACGACTTTTGCACGTTTCTTTGAATGGTTTCGTGAAATCAGTGATATCGAAAATGCACAAAGTGCCAAGATCATTGACCAGATTCTAGATCAGGCGCTACAGCAATCGGATGATATACAGGCAGATCAGCTGGTCCAGCAAATTGAAAAAGCTAAAGCACATATGCATACACCGAGCCTGACTGCCTTGCGTGAAGCTTTATCCATTGTACTACCAGAACTTAGCCAGATTTATCTGGACTACCAGCCCAAGCTGCAATTGATGGTGCGTTATCAGGATCACACCTTTAGCTTTCAGCAGTTGTCGAGCAGTATCCGGAACTGGATTGCACTGGTGGGAGATGTTGTACGGCGCCTTTGTCTGCTTAATCCGCACAGCTTATTTCCCTGTCAGGAAGGTACTGGCATTTTACTGATTGATGAAATTGATCATCAACTGGATCAGGACATGGCCGCCGTCATTTTACCGCGTCTGCATCAGGCGTTTCCTAACTTGCAGATTATTGTGACTGGAAACCGGCCGGAATTGCTGGAGCAGGCTCAGGATTTTCAGTGTCTAAAACTGGAAAATAAACAGGTGCATCCCATCCATCTAAATCCAATGCAGGTTCAGTATGATCATTTTTATGCAGAGTTGCCGCTTGAGATGAGCCAAAATCATTCAGATATAGAAAAAGTTGAAGATGCACTTCAGGAACCAGAAATAGTCAACTTGACGGCTCAGTCTGTTTTGCAACTGATTCAGGAACAGCTAAGCACAGAACAGCAGCAAGAACTTTTACAACTGTTGAGTCAGGATAATTCACAAAGCCTGCCTCAATCTTCTTAACTAGTGCTGAAACGATAATGCAATTTAAAAATTAAAATCAGGATGCAAGAATAGGTTTTGATTTTCTGCATTCCTGATCAAGAAGTTATAAATTTTTATCAATAAATGCAGGGAGTTTGATCTTTATTTTCGGTCAAATTTGTACGAGATGTTCAAGCATGCACCCCATATCAAAACCAAGCTTACGTATAATCTACAAGTTCTACATAAAAACATTGATGTTGTGGTTATCCTGTAATATGATCGGTTTTACTTGCAATTTTCGTTGTAAAATCGGAATTTGCTATCGTTTATAAGTTGCGCAATACAACTGTTTTATTCTGTTTGAATATCATTCTGGCTTTCAAGATCGAGAAGTTTTGGGTCGCTCTTTGCGGTCCTGTAATCCTTGAAAGATAAAGATTCACCCTAGGTTGACCTTAACCTATATCACGACAATGGATACGAGTGTGCTGCCAATTATTATATTGTTACCGTTAGTATTAGGCACAACCCTTGTCTCGTGGCTGAAGCAATTTTCACGCGGGGTAACGGCTTTAGGAGCAATTGCCGTCAGCCTCAGCAGTTTCTTATTACTGTTGAGTCAGGCGCCTGCTGTATTTAATGGAACGGTAATTACCCAGACCTGGTCCTGGCTACCCCAGCTTGGAATCGACTTCAGTTTCCGGCTGGATGCTTTGGGCATGCTGTTTGCTCTGCTGATTAGTGGAATTGGTACCCTGATTTATATCTATGCCTATTACTATCTCAGTCCTAAAAACTCCCTGAGTAAACTCTATTTCCTGCTGATGCTGTTTATGGCAGCGATGCTCGGTATTTCATTGTCTAATAATCTTCTGATTCTCCTGATTTTCTGGGAACTCACCAGTATTTCTTCCTTCCTGCTAGTTGGTTACTGGAGCAATTACGAAGCGGCCCAACGCGGCTCACGCATGGCTCTAACCATTACCGGCATGGGCGGCTTATCTATGCTGGGTGGTTTTATTCTGCTCGGACAGATGACGGGTACCTATCAGATTGACCAGATCCTGATGATGGGCGAACAGATTCAGGCACATGCCCTATTTGTACCGACATTATTATTAATTTTACTCGGTGCTTTTACCAAAAGTGCGCAGTTCCCGTTTCACTTCTGGTTACCAAATGCCATGGCAGCACCGACGCCGGTGTCTGCCTATCTGCACTCTGCCACCATGGTCAAAGCGGGCCTGTTTTTAGTCGCACGTTTATTGCCGATTTTTGCAGGCGCGGCACTGTTCCATAATATTGTTACTTTTATCGGGTTATTTACCCTGTGTGTGGCAGCGTTCTTTGCCATCTTTAAAGAAGATCTGAAAGGTCTGTTGGCCTATTCAACTATTAGCCACTTGGGCCTGATCATGTGTTTGCTGGGTATTGGCTCACCACTGGCCGTGGCAGCAGCAATTTTCCATATCATTAACCATGCAACCTTTAAAGCTGCCCTATTCATGATTGCCGGGATCATTGACCATGAATCCGGTACTCGTGATCTGCGAAAATTGTCTGGTCTTTGGCAAATGCTGCCTTTTACCGCAACACTGACCATGATCACCGCCGCCTCCATGGCTGGTATTCCATTAACCAATGGTTTCTTGTCCAAGGAAATGTTCTTTACCGAACTGGTCGCAAACTTAAGTGGCCCAGTCATGGTCGGTGCTGCTATTGCAGGAACACTGGCCGGGATTTTCGCTGTCGCCTATTCGATTCGCCTGGTACATGGCGTGTTTTTTGATGGTCCGTTAGGCCAGCAAGTCCCAAATAAAGCTGCGCATGAGCCGCCATTTGGTATGCGTGCACCGGCTATCTTACTGGCTTTTCTGTGTATTGCAGTTGGTCTGCTACCAGGATTACTGGTCGAAAAGATTGTAAATAGCACCACACAAGCGTCAACCCAGAATTTCGCCTTTGAAGGCACTCACCTCGCCCTTTGGCACGGTATTAATCTGCCTTTGGTGATGAGTATCATCGCGATATTCGGCGGTGCAATTTTCTATTTTGCACTGGCCAAAGGCGGCGCAATTCGGGAAATTGATCTGGATCCGAAACTGGGCAAACTGCAAGGTCGTGTACTGTTTGATCTGTTCCTGAAAAATCTGTTACTGAATTCAAGACGTTTCCGCCGTGCGACTGAAAATGGCAAACTGCAAAGTTATATTTTGTGGACGGTGCTGTTTACCATTGGTCTGGTGGGCTATCCACTCGTCGTCAATGGGATCGACACCGGTAGCCGCGAACTGACCCATGCACCAGTTCTGGCCATCGTTCTATGGTTACTGCTGTTCTCAGCCTGCTGGATGATGCTGTGGTTCCATCATGAACGGATTAAAGCCATCCTGATCAGCGGTGCGGTCGGTCTGGTCGTCACCATGGTTTTCATTGGTTTTTCAGCACCCGATCTGGCTTTGACCCAGATTACAGTCGATGTAGTAACGACGGTTCTGCTACTAATGAGCCTGTCACTCCTGCCACAATTAACGCCTTATGAATCCAGCCCGACCCGACGCTGGCGAGATGCAGTGATTGCAGTCTGCGGAGGTCTAGGAATTGCAACAGTTGCCTGGCTAGTTATGACACGTGACCATAATTCAATTTCCTGGTTCTTCATCCAACAATCGATTCCGCTTGGTGGCGGTACAAACGTCGTCAATGTAATTCTGGTCGATTTCCGTGGTTTCGATACCTTTGGCGAGATTACCGTACTCGGGATTGCCGCCATTGGGGTACTAAGTCTGATGGATGGTATGCGTGCTCATGGCACCACCATTACCCAAGGCCTGACTTACCGTTTTAACCCCTCCCCTTTGATGCTAAGAATTACTGCATCATGGATTTTGCCGGTAGCACTGGTGGTTAGTCTGTATATCTTTATGCGCGGCCATAATCTTCCGGGTGGCGGTTTTATTGCCGGTCTGGTCACCTCATTGGCTTTGATCATTCAATACGTTGCCATTGGTCAGGATCATGCAGAAAAAATGCTGGGAGCTAAATCTGGACGTCTCTATGAAATCTGGATTGGCGTCGGCCTGACTATTGCTGGCCTGACTGGCATCGCAGCCTGGTTCTGGTCACGTCCTTTCCTGACCAGTGCCCATATTCATGTCCATCCGCCATTACTTGGCGATATGCATCTGGCTTCTGCTGCACTATTTGATGTCGGTGTCTATGTCACCGTAGTCGGTGCGACCATGCTGATGATTTCCGTTCTGGGTGACTCCCGTCACTCAAGTATGACTGGCCCAGTACCAAGAGGATAATAGAATGATTAGTTTAGAACTTTTATTAGCCTCAGCAATTGGCCTACTCACTGCCACCGGGATCTATCTGATTCTGCGGGCACGTACCTTTCCGGTGGTCCTCGGACTGGCCATGATTGGTTATGCAGTGAACCTGTTTTTATTTGCCATGGGCCGTATTCAGATGAATTCACCTGCAGTACTCACCGAAACCACGCAGGTCACCGATCCTTTACCTCAGGCCTTGGTTTTAACCGCAATTGTAATCGGTTTTGCCACCACCGCCTTTATTGTACAGCTGGCCTTACGTAGCCGTTATGAATCAGGAACAGATCACGTTGATTCCAAAGAAGAGATACCGCAACATGACCCACGTGAGGATGAGCCGTAATGACTGATCTTCTCAACTTCTTGAATCAACACACCCCTATTTTCAGTATTCTTTTACCGGCTTTTACTGCCTTTATTCTAGTACTGTTGGGTAACCCAGGTTCTGGTTCTCTGATTACCGACTGGCGTCAGCCTTGGCGTCGTGGCGTGAGTCATATTTCGACCCTATTGGGTTTGATTATGGCGATTGGCTATCTGATCAATAGCAGCCAAGGGCAAATTAGTGTCTACACTTTAAGTGAATGGGCCGCCCCTTTTGGTATTGTGCTGGTCCTGGACCAGCTCTCTGCCTTGATGCTGGTACTGACCTATACACTCGCTTTGCCAATCGTTTGGTATGCCAGCAAAGAATGGGATATTCGCGGGCGTTATTTCCATGCCATGGTCCATTTTCTATTAATGGGGCTTAGTGGTGCCTTCCTGACCGGTGACTTGTTTAACCTGTTCGTGTTCTTCGAGATCCTGTTAATGGCATCCTATGTCCTGCTTTTGCATGGGCAAGGCAAGGCACGCTTTCAGCTCGGTGTGCATTATGTGGCTATTAACCTGCTTGCTTCTGCCATGTTCCTGATCGGACTCGGGATGATTTATGGCAGTGTCGGCAGCCTGAATATGGCTGATGTTGCTCGTCTGATGCCAACTTTGGCAGACGATGAACATAAGCTGGCCGTTGCAGGCGGATTGATGCTATTTGTGGTGTTCGGGATCAAGGCAGCCATGTTACCGGTAGGCCTGTGGCTTCCTAAAACGTATGCTGTTGCCACTACTCCAGTGGCTGCCCTGTTTACCATCATGACCAAAGTCGGGATCTACGCGATTATCCGCGTCAATGGCACCGTATTTGATGATGAATACAGCCATCAGATCCTGATGAACTGTCTGCTGGCCATTGGTGTGATTACATCACTCTATGGTGCATTCGGTGCCATTGGGACTGAACGTCTACGCCGTTTTGTCGGCTTTATGATCCTGTCTTCAGTCGGCACCATTCTGATTGCGATTGCCATGAACAGTACCCAAGCCTGGGCAGGTGCCTTGTACTATATGGTGCACAGTACCCTGATTGGCGCAGCGTTTTATATCCTGTGTGGCTGGATTACCTCACAACGCGGTGAATTTAAAGATCACTTTAAAATTGCCCCACAGATGAAACAGAATAAGCTGGTTTCTATTGTGTATTTCATCATTGCCTTGATGATGGCCGGCTTGCCACCTTTCAGTGGCTTCTTCGGTAAAGTGTTTATCCTGCAAGCTTCAGGACAGTCTGAACATCAAATGCTGATTATCTTTACGGTTCTACTGGTCAGCTTACTAAGTATTCTGGCTTTTACCCGGGTTGGTTTTATTCTGTTCTGGCGTTCAAGCCGACCAGAACAGGATGAAAATTCTGAAGAATTCAGCAAATATGAATCCTTGCCCAGCAAGGCACCAGCACGGAATGACCGGGTTATTTATCTATTATTGCTCAGTCTGACAGCCTACGTTGTTTTTGCTGCACCGATTTATCAATATAATTATCAGACCGCAGTACAGATTAAAACCAATCCGATTTATGAAGCAGCACTGTTAAAACGTGATGCTGAAGGCAAGTTCATCAGTGTTCAGCCATTTGATCCGGGTTATTTACCAGAAACCAAATACGGTGGTGAAACGCCTGATCCAAATGCGCACCTGATTCCTTATGTCATTTCAGAAAATACCTTAAATGGCGATCATATTTCTGAATTTAAACAGCGTCAGATTGATAAGCAGTATATTGAACAGAACAAATACGACGACAATCAACTTAAACCGGCGGAGGGACTTTAATGGCTGAATCATTACTTCAACGCTGGTTCCCACATCCTTTCGTTTCGGTCATTGTGGCGATGAGCTGGATCATGCTGGCCCATAATATGGAAGCCGGCACACTCCTTATGTCAATATTTCTGGCGATCTTGATTCCGAGAATGGTCGCCCCTTTTATTGATTACACACCGAATATCCGGTGGGTGCCAGCGATGCGCCTGTTTTGGGTCGTTGTTTGGGACATCATTGTCGCTAATATTAAAGTCGCGATTTTAGTACTGGGACCGACCAAAAATCTGCATCCCAAATGGTTTCGGGTACCGCTAGATACCGAACATGAAGAAGTGAATACGTTGCTGGCAATGATTATTACCACGACACCAGGTACAGTCTCTGCGGGGATTGATCAGGACCGTGGCGATATTCTGGTGCATGCCTTAAGCACGGATGATGAAGAGGCCGAAATTGAAACTATTAAACAGCGCTATGAACAACCATTGATTAAAATTTTTAGCGCACAATCAGGAGCTGAAGCATGACCATTCTGCCATATGCATTGCTGATTTGTCTGGGTGCTGTCACGATCTCCATGTTACTGTGTCTGATCCGGCTGGTTATGGGCCCATCAATCGTCGACCGTTTGCTGGCACTGGACACCCTATTTTTAAATGCAACCTGTCTGGTGGTGATTCTGGGAATCTACTGGAGCAGCACTTTCATGTTTGAAGGTGCCCTACTGGTGGCCATGCTGGGCTTTGTTTCTACCGCTGCCCTTGCCCGCTATTTCACCACTGGACATGTCATCGACTAGGAGTTTTTAAATGCCTTTAATTTTAGAAATACTAGTTTCGATTTTTTTATTGATTGGCGCGTTTTTTATGCTGGTGGGTGGCATTGGGATGATACGTCTACCCGACCTTTTTATGCGTCTGCATGCACCGACTAAATCCAGTACCTTAGGCCTGGGAAGCTTTCTGATCGCTTCTATTATTTTTTCGGCTATCTATGGTCGTTTAGGTTTTGCTGAAGTACTGATTACCCTGTTTGCCTTCATTACTGCACCGGTATCTGCCAACCTGATGGCGCAAGCGGCCTTGCATTTACGTTTGCGCTCGATGAGTGGTGAAGTGCCAGAAACACTAGAACGTCCATTGCCTTGGCAGAAAACCCGCCGTCGTGCATTTTATGAAAAGAAAATGAATGACCAGGATTCAAAGTAATAGTTAGCCAGTTTTACTTAAAAAGTTTAGCAATAAAAAAGCCACCCTAAGGTTAATGCCAGTCAGTTAAGCAGACATTAGAAAAATGTAGTAAAAATGAGTGTATGCCAATACGCTCATTTTTTTATGACTTTATCTGAAAATTTAGATTGTACTCTTCAACATTCTCTACCTTCACTTAGCCATTTCAGTGAATTCATTGATTTAAATTGGATTGAAGAGAGCCTGCGTCAAACAGGTAAGGCTTCTATCAGGAGAAGAAAATTACCTGCCGAACATGTGGTATGGCTGGTGATTGGGCTTGCCCTGTTTCGAGATCAACCGATCGGGTATGTGGTAGAGCAACTAAAACTTGTGTTTGGTACCACAGAATATTGCGTTCCCAGTGCAGCAGTACAAGCACGACAACGCTTAGGGCGAGAGCCCTTGAATGCCTTGTTTTCTCTACTCAGCCAAGCCTGGTTTGAAGAATCCCAACAGCAATACTCAAACTTTCATGGCCTTAGTGTATGTGCTGTTGACGGGGTGGTTTGGTCTATGCCTTATACAGATGAGAATTTTGCACACTTTGGCTCATCTAAGGGTAAAA